>JARLIV010000172.1 GCA_031291555.1 Methylovirgula sp.
AAAGCGCAGACGTGCGGGCGGCGCGCCTGCGGCTTGGACGATCAAATCCTTGAATTGGCGTTCGGTCGCCAGGAGAGAGGCGTCGGGCATGTTGTTGACGATGCCGATCTCGAGGCATTTCGCCGCCGCTGAACCGTCAGCGCCGCGAGATCGTGATTCCGGCGCGCCGCCGATAGACTGGAGCGCGGCCAGCGCCGCTTCGTGCCCGCGATCCGTCACTCGGCCGCCTCGCTGTCTTGCGGCGTAGCGGCAGCGACCGCCAAGGCTTGATCAAGGTCTTCGATGATGTCGCTGGCGTGCTCGATGCCGACGCTGACGCGGATCATCTCCGGCCTGACGCCGGCCTTGACCTGTTCCTCGGCCGTCATCTGACGATGTGTCGTCGAGGCAGGATGGCAGGCCAGCGATTTCGTATCGCCGATGTTCACCAGCCGCTTGATGAGCGAGAGCGCGTCGTAGAACCGCTTGCCCGCCTCAAACCCGCCCTTGACGCCGAAGGTCAGCAGCGATGAGCCCTGGCCGTCGAGATATTTCTGCGCAAGCGCGTGATAGGGGCTATCTACGAACCCGGCATAATTGACCCAGGCGACACGCGGGTCGTCGCGCAGGAATTGCGCGACCTTGCGCGCATTCGCGACATGGCGTTCGACGCGCAGCGCCACCGTCTCGATGCCCTGCAACAGCAAGAAGGCGCTGTGCGGCGAGAGCACCGCGCCGGTCGTGCGCTGATAGACGCTGCGGCACCGCTCGATATAGGCGCGCGGGCCGAAATGCTCCGTGTAGACGAGGCCGTGATAGGACACGTCCGGCGTGTTGAACATGGGAAAGCGCCGCGCCGCCTCCCGCCACGGGAAATTGCCCGAATCGACAACGGCGCCACCGAGCGTCGTGCCGTGGCCGCCCATGAACTTCGTCAGGGAATGAACGACGATATCCGCACCATACTCGATGGGACGCCACAGGATGGGGGTCGCCACCGTATTGTCGACGACAAGCGGCACCCCATGCCGATGCGCCGCCTTCGCCAAGGCCTCGATATCGCAGATATTGCCGGCCGGATTGCCGATCGATTCGCAGAAGACGGCGCGGGTTTCGTCATCGATCAGCCGCTCGATTGCATCGGCGGCATCGCTCTCCGCAAAACGGACATGAATGCCCTGGCGCGGCAGAATATGCGCCAGCAGAGTATGCGACGTGCCATAGAGCTGCGGCACGGAAACGATGTTGCCACCGCAATCGGCGAGGTTGACGATGGCGAAATGCAGCGCCGCCTGCCCGCTCGCCACGGCGAGTGCCGCGATACCGCCCTCAAGCGCAGCGACCCGCTTCTCCAGCACATCGACCGTCGGGTTGTTGATCCGGCTGTAACGGAACCCCTCGACCTCGAGATTGAACAGCGCCGCGCCGTGATCGGCACTGTCGAACTCATATGAAACCGTCTGGTAGATCGGCACCGCGACCGCCTTGGTCGTCGGTTCGGAAGTGTAGCCGGTGTGAACGGCGATGGTCTCCGGCCGCAAGGTTCTGGTTTTCCGCATTTGCGCGCTCAAATTAAAGCTTGTTTCATTCCGGGACGGCGGCTGTCTTAGCATGACCCCGGCGCCTTCGCACGCCACGCGCGCAGGACCAGCGCGCATGAACCGTGCCGGTCAACCATAGGAGCAGAGGCGCTAAGAACCGCTTAGCCTTTGGCGTAACTTCTACGCTATATTCCAAGCGCTTCTTAACCTTCATGTTCGAGGACCTTGGGGTGGCTGATCCGGTCTTGCGCGATACCTTTTCGGCGTCAAAAGCTTGGCTGCGCGCGCTTGAGCTGACTGCACGTATCGAGCGCGAGCCGCAGCGCACCTTGCCCGTGGTCATCGACGAATTGGCCACACAATTTGGTGAAGCGCCAGCCCTGCTCTCGGATCGCGGCACGCTCAGTTTCGCGGCTCTCGTCGCGCGCATGAATGCCGTCGCACGCTGGGCACTCGCGCATAATCTCAGCGGCGAGACCGTCGGCCTGCTGATGCCCAACCAGCCGGATTATCTGGCGATTTGGCTCGGCATCACGCGGGTCGGGGGCAGCGTCGCGCTCCTCAACACGAATCTGCGCGGCGCTGCGCTGGCGCATTGCATCGGCATTGCCAATTCGCGGCATATCATCGTCTCGGCGTCGCTGCGCGAGGGCCTCGACGCCGCACTCGCCGGGGCGAAGATCGAAGCGCAAGTTTGGGTCCATGATGCAGACCTCGATTGTGAGCTGAAGAGTTTCGCGACGACACCGCTGCCTGCAGAAGAGCACGCCGGCCCGCGCCTCTCCGACCGCGCGCTTTGCATCTACACCTCCGGCACGACCGGCCTGCCGAAGGCCGCCAACATCAGCCATCGCCGCATCATGACCTGGAGCTATTGGTTCGCCGGGATTCTGAACACGTCGGCCACCGACAGGATGATGAATTGCCTGCCGATGTATCACAGCGTCGGTGGCATCGTCGCGATCGGCAGCGTGCTCGTCAGCGGCGGCTCGGTCGTGGTGCAAGAGAAATTTTCGGCGCAGCGCTTCTGGGACGATGTCGTGCGCTGGGACTGCACATTGTTCCAATATATCGGCGAACTTTGTCGCTATCTGCTGAAGGCGCCGGAGAGCTCCAGCGAGCACGCCCATCGCTTGCGCCTTGCCTGCGGCAATGGGCTTCGCGCCGATGTCTGGCGGCCATTCCAGGAGCGCTTCCGTATCCCTCATATCATCGAATTTTATGCCGCGACGGAAGGGACGTTCTCACTCATCAATGTCGAGGGCGAGCCTGGCGCCATCGGCCGCGTGCCGCCTTTTCTGGCGCATCGCTTTCCCTCGGCGATCGTGAAGTTTGATGTCGCGCGCGGCGAGCCTTTGCGCAACGAACTCGGCTTCTGCATCCGCTGCGCGCCGGGCGAGGCCGGCGAGGCCATCGGCCAGATCGCTGCCAAGGACGCGGCGGGGGCGCGTTTCGAGGGCTATACGAGCACCGCCGAAAGCGAGGCCAAAGTGCTGCGCAATGTCTTCGCTGAGGGCGACGCGTGGTTCCGCACCGGCGACCTCATGCGTAAGGATGCGCGGGGCTTTTATTATTTCGTCGATCGGATCGGCGACACGTTCCGCTGGAAGGGTGAGAATGTCTCGACCTTCGAGGTCGCGGAAGCGATTGCCGCCTGCCCCGGCGTCGTCGAGGCAACGGCCTATGGCGTCCTGGTGCCGGGCGCCGAGGGCCGCGCCGGCATGGCGGCGCTCGTCATTGACGCCGGCTTCGATTTCGCCGTCCTGCACGCGCATCTGCGCGCGCGCCTGCCGGCCTATGCGCGCCCGCTTTTTCTGCGCATCTGCAAGACGATCGAGACCACGGAGACGTTCAAGCAGAAGCGGGCTGAGCTCGCGCGCGAAGGCTTTGACCCCGGCGCAACCTCTGACGCGCTTTATTTCGAAACGGGCGACGCCTATGTTCGGCTCGACTCGAGCCTGTTTACGCGCATCGCTACCGGCCAAATGCGGCTATGAGCGCGCGAACCAAGCCGCGAGCTCTGCACCCACGCCCTGCACCGCCTTCTCGGCATAAGGAATGATGCTCCCGAGCGCGTAGAAGAGATGCGGCATGGCGGGATGACAGGTGTGATGCACCTCAACGCCCGCCGCCTTCAATTTCTCCGCATAGGCCGCGCCTTCGTCGCGCAGCGGATCGCATTGCGCCGTGTGCAGAAAGGTCGGCGGCAAATGCGCAAATTCCCTCGCGCGAAGCGGCGAGACGCGCGGGTCCGCGGCCGC
>JARLIV010000173.1 GCA_031291555.1 Methylovirgula sp.
CCGCCAGGACAAAGCCCGCCGCAACGTGCCGATTTCGTCCGCCGTTCCCCCGCTATAGAGCGCCAGGAGGAGCGCGAGCGCGCCCTTGTTCTGTCCCGCTTGCGCCCGGGCGATGCGATAAAGATTGACGAAGCGTTTGACCGCGCGCGGCGTTCCGCCCGCAAGCGGCGCGAGCTGGGCGAGAAGTCCTGATTCCTCCGCCGAGATGGACCAATCATGGGCGGGCGCAATCGTCGTGGACGCCGCGGTGCCCTCGCCGGTTCCGGCCCGGCCGATCACCTGCTCGATGAACCCCGCATAATCGCCGGGTCCCGCCGGATTGAGGCGGAAGGGAACCTGGATCCATTTTTCGAGTTGCACCGCTTCGTCAGCAAGGCGCGCGGGATCGGCGGCGATCAGCGTGACGAAGCCAGTATGTGCGAAGGCGCGATGTACCGCCTCGAGCACCGCACGCGCCTGCGGTAGCGCGAGCGCATCGACATTATCCAACGCGACGAGAATCCGGTCGGGCACCGAAAGCGCGCCCGTCGGCGTACCCGCGGCAGCCTTCTGAGCCCCGGCAAGATAGGTCGCAAGCGAGGCGAAGAAATGCTCTGCCTGCGATTTCGCGCCGTTCTCCTTGAAAGGTGAAGGCTCGCTCCGTACCGCGCCACGCGCCGCATTGCCGGCGCGCCGGTCGGCCTCCGCCGCCGCGCGGGCGGCGAGATCGACATCCGCCTCGAGCCCATCGACGCGGCGCGTCTGGTGCGCATAGAGCTGATCGAGCGCCTGGCGCCGGTTGGCGACATCGCTTTTCAGCAGGCTGACGCCGCGAAACAAGGGACCGAGGAAAAGGATCCCGCGCAGGATATTGACGGCAAGCGCCGCGGCGGCGCCAAGATAGGCCAGCTTGGCGGCAAAGCCGAGCCAGCCGATATGCGCGCCGAGCCAATCCGCCACCGGGGCGAGGCCTTTGCCCGCTTGCGCCAAGGAGGCGAGCCAAATTTCGTGCTGGTCCACGGCAGCGTCAAAGCCGATGCCGGCCAGGAAAAGCAGCAGCGCCGCGACGAGCAGCTTGCCCTGCCCGGCGAAAGCCCAGAAAGCGCGCAGCGCCGCGCCGACCCGGCCAGTCGCGCCGCTGGCGTCCGAAACATCGCGCACCATCGACTTGTAATTGGCGATCGGATCGCCGGTTATGCCGAAACTCGCCAGGCGGCTTTCGATCTTGCCGCGATTGGCGCGGGCAAAGGCATCGACCTGCGAACCGGCCGATTCGAACAGCACGGTCTCGGTCAGCCGGCCGCGGCGGTTCTCGATCTCGTCAAGCGACTGGCGTTCGGCATCGAGGCGCCGGCGCGCGTCGTCGAGCCGCTCCGCCGCCTCGCGCGCGACGACATGCGGATCGCGCACGGCATGGGCCGCCTCGCGCACGAATTCCGGATAATCAGCACCGAGTTTGTCGTAGATTGCGGCGGCGAGCGCGACGCTCGGCTCCCCCTCCAGGCTTGCGGCGTCGATTCGCACGGCGCTGATCCGCGGCAGCATCGCCGCGTCGCGACTGGAACTCAGGGCTTCGACATCGGCGAGGAAAGCGGCGAGCGCGAATGTCTTGCCTGAACCCGCACCGCCGAGGAGACCGATGGTCAGTGGCGTCTCGGCATCGCGATGCGCCGCAAGCTCCGCCAGCGGCCGCAGCGCCGCGCCCAGGCCCAAGGTATCGGCCCCCCGCCCCACGTCGGAGGCAAAAATGCTGCCGCGCTTCCGCAAGGCGGCCGGCGCCGCGGTCGCAATGCCCGATACACCAGGAAGACTCGGGGCAATCGGCTCGGCACGGCCCGAATTTTTGCTCAGATCGCGCGTTTCGACATCAGTCACGTTGCCGTTCCTTTCGAGCACATCCATATGGAGCTTGTTGTGGCCACCCCGACTACTCCGGCCGCAGGGGCGCGCAGGTCACCACCCCATTGTGACGACCAAAAGACCGCGCTGTCATCAAAAAGCAAGACCATTTGCACAGCGCCGATGGTGCTGGACCGCGGACGCCGGCGCGTTTAGAAAGCGGCAAATTTAATCATCCGAAAGTGAGAAAAGCCTCAGATGGCGCGGCAATTCATCTATCATATGCAAGGTTTGACCAAGACCTATCCCGGCGGCAAGAAGGTCTTGGACAATATCAATCTCTCCTTTTATCCGGACGCCAAGATCGGCGTACTCGGCATTAACGGTTCCGGCAAATCGACGCTTCTGCGCATCATGGCCGGGATCGACAAGGAATTTACCGGCGATGGCTTCGTCGCCGAGGGCGCGAGGGTGGGCTATCTGGCTCAGGAGCCGAAGCTTGACGATGACCTCGACGTGCGCGGCAATGTGATGCTGGGCGTCGCCGGCAAGCAGGCGATCATCGACCGCTACAACGAACTCGCGATGAATTATTCGGACGAGACGGCGGACGAGATGACCAAATTGCAGGACGAGATCGAGGCGCAGGGCCTCTGGGATCTCGATTCGCAGGTCGATCAGGCCATGGAGGCGCTCGGCTGCCCGCCCAACGATTGGCCGGTCGATAAGCTCTCGGGCGGCGAGCGCCGCCGCGTCGCGCTCTGCCGACTGCTGCTCGAAAAGCCGGACCTGCTGCTGCTCGACGAGCCGACCAACCACCTCGACGCCGAAACGGTCAATTGGTTGGAGGGACACCTGCGCGCTTATCCGGGCGCGATCCTGATCGTCACCCACGACCGCTATTTTCTCGACAATGTGACGGGTTGGATTCTAGAACTCGACCGCGGCCGCGGCATCCCCTACGAGGGCAATTATTCGGCTTGGCTCGTGCAGAAACAAAAGCGCCTGCTGCAGGAGGGGCGCGAGGAGGCCGCTCGCGTCAAGCAATTGGAGGCGGAAGCCGGCTGGATCGCAGCGAGCCCCAAGGCGCGCCAAGCGAAATCCAAGGCCCGCATCCAGCGCTACGACGAATTGCTGGCCAAGCAGAACGACCGCGCCCCGAGCGCGGCCCAAATCGTCATCCCGGTCGGCGAGCGGCTCGGCAACAACGTCGTCGACGTCGAGCACCTGTCGAAGGCCTATGGCGACAAGCTGCTCATCGACGATCTCTCCTTCAAACTGCCGCCGGGCGGCATCGTCGGCGTCATCGGCCCGAACGGCGCCGGCAAGACGACGCTCTTCCGCATGATCACCGGCCAGGAAAAGCCGGACGGCGGCACCATCACGATCGGCGAGAGCGTGCACCTCGGCTATGTCGACCAGTCACGCGACGCGCTCAATCCCAACAAGAACGTCTGGGAAGAGATTTCCGGCGGCAACGACCTGATCCAGCTCGGCAAGCGGGAGGTGAACTCGCGCGCCTATGTCTCCGCCTTCAACTTCAAGGGCTCAGACCAGCAGAAGAAGGTCGGCCAGCTCTCCGGCGGCGAACGCAACCGTGTTCATCTCGCCAAAATGCTGAAATCGGGCGCTAATCTGCTGCTGCTCGACGAGCCGACCAACGACTTGGACGTCGATACGCTGCGTGCGCTTGAAGAAGCCCTGAGCGATTTTGCCGGCTGCGTGCTGGTGACCTCGCACGACCGCTTCTTCCTCGACCGCATCGCGACGCACATGCTCGCCTTCGAAGGCGACAGCCATGTCGAATGGTTCGAGGGCAATTTCGCCGATTATGAGGAAGACAAGAAGTGCCGTCTCGGGATCGACAGCGTGATCCCCCACAGGATCAAGTACAAGAAATTCTCGAGGTAGGGGCAGTTCGATCCGACTCTACGTCACGGCCGGGCTTGTCCCGGCCATGACTCGCGCTGCGCGATCGTCTGTGCCAGCAGGCTTACGCCCGCATCAATTTGACGGCGAGGCCGCTGACGCTCACCCGCTGCAGCGTCGCCGCGCCCGGCAGGTCGCCGTCGTCGGCATGATCGACACCGTAATCGACTTCGATGATCGCATCGGCGTCGCAGTCTTCCGCGACATCGACCAGGTTCTCAAGCGCCTTGGCCTTGTAGAAGTCTTGGGTCACCGCCGAGCGCCGGCCGTGCCAACCCGAAGCGGCGTGAATGCGGCCGATCGGCACGACCTTCACCCCTTCGATGTCGTTATCGTAAATGATCCGCATGCTCATTCCGTCCTTCATTCGCTTTGGCGCCGAACGTCCGCCTGTTCATGCACCGAAGTCGTCTTTTCTTACGAATCCCTTGGGGGCTTCTCCCTGGCGCGCGATTTGAGTTTCGTTGGTCTGCACCGGTCGCTGCATCCTCTCACCATGCCTATGTTCCTAGGCGCAAAGAGGGAGAGATTGTGGCTTTCGCCGGTGCGTCACGGCTCTCGCGACGACTATGCGTTCACGACGCATTAAAACTTCGTTTCGAATCACACGCTTTGCACTAACCGCGCGCCCAGAAGTTTCCTGCACGCAGTTAACAAAAGCTATGTGAAAGTCGGCACCTCTTACGTTTGTTGATACCTGTGTTCTTTGCGCCATGCAGGAAGCGTGCAAAGGCCCGACAGTGCGATCAATATTTGTTTCGCTTGTGTAATGCGGGAGCGACATGTCTGCATGACACCTCTGCATTTAACGCTGGGAAGCTGAACGCCAGCCGAATGCAATCGGGCGAAAAAGTGGAGAGCGGGCCTGTTTCATCAACAGGCCGAATATGACTTTACAATATAAACATATCTTTATATCATTTGCGAGCAATGAGCGCAGCGATGCCCCCTGAGACGGCCTCTTTCGAAACCTTGCTCGACGCGCTTGCCGCGGCGGGAGAGCCGACGCGGTTGCGCCTGCTCGCCCTGCTCGCCGAGGCGGAACTGACGGTCACCGAGCTCGTCACCATCCTCGGCCAGTCGCAGCCGCGCATTTCCCGCCACCTCAAGCTGTTGCTGGAGGCGGGTCTGGTCGAGCGCCATCGCGAGGGGGCCTGGGTCTTCTTTCTGGCTGCGAGCACGGGGCCCGTCGCCAAGCTGCTGCGCGACATCCTCGCGACGCTCGCCCCGCAGGATGCGATGCGCCAGGCCGACCGTGGCCGGCTCGCCGAGGTTCGCCGCGCCCGCGCCGAGCAGGCGGCCCGCTATTTCGCCGCCCATGCGGCGGACTGGGACCAGCTCCGCGCTCTGCATATCCGCGAGGAGCGGGTCGAAGCTGCCGTGAGCGAACTCATTGGCAAGGCGCCGCTCAACGCCGTCCTCGATCTTGGCACCGGCACCGGCCGGATGCTCGAACTCGTCGCGCCCCGCGCCGGGCGCGCCGTCGGCATCGACCAATCGCCGCAAATGCTGGCCCTCGCCCGCGCCCGGATCGAGAAAGCCGGGCTGCGCAATGTCCAGCTCCGCCAGGGCGACATCTATGCCCTGCCCGTCGAGCATGACCGCTATGATCTCGTCATCATCCA
The DNA here is from genome assembly GCA_031291555.1 of Methylovirgula sp. Taxonomy (GTDB): domain Bacteria; phylum Pseudomonadota; class Alphaproteobacteria; order Rhizobiales; family Beijerinckiaceae; genus Methylovirgula. The sequence goes on from JARLIV010000173.1 coordinate 5,373, forward strand.
CCAGGTGCTGCATTATCTCGATGATCCGGCCCGCGCCGTGCGCGAGGCCGCCCGGGCGCTGCGCCCTTCGGGGCGCCTGCTGATCGTCGATTTCGCCCCGCACGAGGAAGAGAGCCTGCGCACGCAGCATGCGCACCGCCGGCTCGGCTTTTCCGGCGAAGAGATCGCCGGCCTGATGGAAGAAGCCGGCCTCGACGTGATCGGCCGGCGTGATCTCGTTCCCAGCAAGAAGGACGGCGGCAAACTGACCGTCTCCCTCTGGCTCGGCCGCGACCGGCGCGTCATCGCCGATCCCATCCCCCTCACCAATCGCGAGTTTGCCTGATGGCTCTGGCCGATTTTTCCGAACCTATGCCGCGCGCGAGCCATCGAATCTGCTCGGGCATCAATGTCTCGTTCGAATTCTTTCCACCGCAGACGGAGGAGATGGAGCGGACCTTGTGGGCCTCGATCGAGCGGCTGGCGCCGCTGGCGCCAGAATTCGTCTCGGTGACCTATGGCGCCGGCGGGGCGACGCGCGAGCGCACCCATGCGACGGTCGCGCGCATCGTCCGCGAAACCGCGATCAAGCCCGCCGCGCATCTCACCTGCGTCGGCGCGACCTGCGCGGAAGTCGACGAGATCGCCCGCTCCTATTGGGAGATCGGCGTGCGCCATATCGTGGCGCTGCGCGGCGATCCGCCGGGCGGAGTGATCGGCCATTTCCACCCGCATCCCGGCGGCTATGCCAATTCCACCGCGCTCGTTGCCGGGCTGAAGCGGCTCGCCGATTTCGAGATCACGGTTTCGGCCTATCCCGAAGGCCATCCCGAAAGCGCCTCGATCGATCAGGACATCGACGTTCTGAAAGCCAAGATCGATGCGGGTGCGACCCGCGCCATTACCCAATTCTTTTTCGAGAACGATGTCTATTTCCGCTTTCTCGACAAAGTGCGCGCCAGGGGCATCGAGATCCCCATCATCCCCGGCATCGTGCCGGTGCAGAATTTCCGCCAGACGGCGCGCTTTGCCGAAAAGGCCGGCGCCACGGTTCCGGCCTGGCTCGCCGAGCGGTTCGAGGGGCTCGATGACGATCCAACGACGCGACGACTCATCGCCGCGACCGTCGCCGCCGAACAGGTCTTCGACCTCGTTGACGCGGGCATCGACCATTTCCATTTCTATACGATGAACCGGGCCGATCTCGTCTATGCGATCTGCCATCTGCTCGGCCTGAGGCCGCAGGCCGAAACGAAAGTCATCTAATGTCCAAAGTTCCCGCGTCCGACATCGAGAAGGAACTTCGCGCCGCCGCCAAAGAGCGCATTCTGGTGCTCGACGGCGCCATGGGCACGATGATCCAGACGCATAGGTTCACCGAGGCCGATTTCCGCGGTGCGCGCTTTGCCGATTGGCCGCGCGATCTGCGCGGCAACAACGATCTGCTGGTGCTGACACAGCCGGAGGCGATCGAGGCGATCCACCTCGCTTACGCCGAGGCCGGCGCCGACATTATTGCGACCAACACCTTCTCCTCGACCCGCATCGCCCAGGCCGATTACGGCATGGAAGAACTGGTGCCGGAATTGAACCGCGAGGCGGCGCGGCTCTGCCGCCGGGCGGCCGAGAGGGCGACCGCGAAGGACGGCCGCCGCCGCTTCGTCGCCGGCTCGATCGGCCCGACGAACCGCACGGCCTCGATCTCGCCCGATGTGAACAATCCCGGCTTCCGCGCCGTGACCTTCGACGAATTGCGCGCGGCCTATGCCGAAGCCGCCGAAGCGCTCATCGAGGGCGGCTCCGAGATCCTGCTGATCGAGACGATCTTCGATACGCTGAATGCCAAGGCCGCCTATGCCGGCATTGACGATGTGTTCGAGAAGCTCGGCCGCCGCCTGCCGGTGATGATCTCCGGCACGATCACCGATCTCTCCGGCCGCACCCTCTCCGGCCAGACGCCGACCGCTTTCTGGTATTCGCTGCAGCACACAACGCCGCTGTCGATCGGGCTCAATTGCGCCCTCGGCGCGCGCGAAATGCGGGCGCATCTCGCCGAGCTTTCGCGCGCCGCCGATACTCTGATCTGCGCTTATCCCAACGCCGGCCTGCCGAACGAATTCGGTCTCTACGACGAAAGCCCGGACTATATGGCGGGCCTTATCGGCGAGTTCGCGGAATCCGGCCTTGTCAATATCGTCGGCGGCTGCTGCGGCACGACGCCGGCGCATATCCATGCGATCGCCAAGCGCGTCGCCGGATTGAAGCCGCGCGAAATTCCCGAGATCGCGCCGCAATTGCGGCTCTCGGGGCTGGAGCCTTTCACGCTCACGCCCGACATCCGCTTCGTCAATGTCGGCGAGCGCACCAACGTCACGGGCTCGGCGCGCTTTCGCAAATTGATCAAGGATGGCGATTTCGCCGCCGCGCTCGATGTCGCGCGCGACCAGGTCACCAATGGCGCGCAGGTCATCGACATCAATATGGACGAGGGCCTGCTCGATTCGCAGCAGGCCATGGTCGATTTCCTCAACCTCGTCGCTGCGGAGCCGGACATCGCCCGCGTTCCGGTGATGATCGATTCCTCGAAATTCTCGGTGATCGAGGCCGGCCTCAAATGCGTCCAAGGCAAGCCGATCGTCAATTCGATCTCGCTGAAGGAAGGCGAGGAGAAATTCATCGAGCAGGCGAAGGCCGTGCGCCGCTATGGCGCGGCGGTCGTCGTCATGGCCTTCGACGAGAAGGGCCAGGCGGATACGCGCAAACGCAAGGTCGAGATTTCGGCGCGGGCCTATAAAATCCTGACCGACGAAATTGGCTTCCCGCCGCAAGACATCATCTTCGATCCCAATATTTTCGCGGTCGCGACCGGCATCGAGGAGCACAATAATTACGGCGTCGATTTCATCGAGGCCGCGCGGGAAATTCGTCAGCGCTTCCCCCTCGTGCATATTTCCGGCGGTGTCTCGAACTTGTCCTTCTCGTTCCGCGGCAATGAACGCGTGCGCGAGGCGATGCATTCGGTCTTTCTCTATCACGCGATCGCCGCGGGCATGGACATGGGCATCGTCAATGCCGGCCAGCTCGCCGTCTACGAGGACATCGCGCCGGAGCTGCGCGAGGCTTGCGAAGATGTCGTCCTCAATCGCCGGCCGGACGCGACCGAGCGGCTGCTGGCGCTTGCCGAAAGCTTTAAGGGCAAAGGCATCGAAGCGAAGGAAAAGGATCTCGCCTGGCGCGAGCAGCCGGTCGAGAAGCGGCTCGAACATGCGCTCGTCGCCGGCATCACCGAATATATCGACGCCGATGTGGAGGAGGCGCGGCAGAAGGCGGCGCGGCCGCTCGATGTGATCGAAGGCCCGCTGATGGCTGGCATGAATGTCGTCGGCGATCTCTTCGGCTCCGGGAAGATGTTCCTGCCGCAGGTCGTCAAGTCCGCGCGCGTGATGAAACAGGCCGTCGCCTATCTCCTGCCCTATATGGAGGCGGATAAGGCGGGCAATGCGCGATCGAGCGCCGGCAAGATCCTGATGGCCACCGTCAAGGGCGACGTTCACGACATCGGCAAAAACATCGTCGGCGTGGTCCTCGCCTGCAACAATTATGAGATCATCGACCTCGGCGTCATGGTCCCGGCGCAGAGGATTCTCGAAACGGCGAAGGCGGAAAATGTCGATGTCATCGGCCTTTCCGGCCTCATCACGCCCTCG
>JARLIV010000174.1 GCA_031291555.1 Methylovirgula sp.
GCCGTTGACGCGTTTTTTGGGCGGCTCGCCGCTCGGCGTCTTCTGGCGGCTGTTCTTCCTGTCGCTGATCGTCGGGGCGCTGCTCATGTGGCTCGACATCCGGCCCTACGACATATTCGAGGCTTTGGTGCGCTTCGCCCACCGGATCTGGGCGCTCGGCTTCGACGCGATCCGCCAAGTCGCCGATTATCTGCTCGCCGGGGCAGTCATCGTCGTGCCGCTCTGGTTCATCTCGCGGCTCGTGTCACGGCGCTAGCTCAGCTTCGGATGGATATCGGCGGCGGTGATCTTGCCCGCCGCCCAGTCCGTCGCCGTGCGGCCGCGCGCGGCGGCGAGCCGGTCGAGCCCGGCCTGGCTCAGATGTTGGGTGAGGCCGTCCTTGATTTCCGCGACCAGCCTGGCGCCCTTGTAGACGAGGGCTGAGTAGAGCTCGATCAGATCGGCGCCCGCCTCGATCTTGGCGAGCGCGGTCGCGGCATTTTCAATCCCACCGATGCCGATCAGCGCAAACGCGCCTTCGGCGCGCAAATAGGCCTGCGCCAGCAGCCAGGTCGAAAGGTGGAACAGCGGCCGGCCGGAGAGGCCGCCATGCTGCTTGGCGAGCTCGTGATCGACGAGGCTTTCCGGCCGCGAGAGGGTCGTGTTGGAAATCGCCAAGCCGTCGATCCTACGCGCCTTGCAGACGTTGATGATGCCGTCGAGTTCATCGAGCGTGAGGTCGGGCGCGATCTTGACGACGAGCGGCACGCGCCGGGGCGCCGCATCGCGGGCGGCGAGCACAGGTTCGAGCAGATCGTTCAACTCTTGCCGGCGCTGCAGATCGCGCAGGCCGGGCGTGTTCGGCGAGGAAATGTTCACGACGAAAAAGTCCGCCACATCGGCGAAGGCCGCGACGCCCGCCACATAATCGGCGATGCGATCCTCGGACTCCTTGTTGGCGCCGAGATTGACCGCGACGAGGCCCTTTGCGCGCGCCCGCGCGGCGAGCCGGCGGTGGACGATTGCGTGGCCGGCGCTGTTGAAGCCGAAGCGATTGATGACGGCGCGGTCGTGCCGCAGGCGGAAGAGGCGCGGCGGCGGATTGCCCGGCTGCGGCCGCGGCGTGACCGTGCCGACCTCGGTGAAGCCGAAGCCGAGCCGCAAAACGGCATCGACAGCCTCGCCGTTCTTGTCAAAGCCTGCCGCGAGGCCGAGCGGATTGGGAAAATCGAGTCCGAGGGCATGCACCGCGAGGCGCGGATCGTCGGCGCCCGCGTGCGGCGGCGGCAGGATCGAGAGCGTCTTGACGGTCAGCCGGTGCGCCGTCTCCGGCGGTAGACGCAGCGCCACCGGATGCGCGAGGGTCGTAAAGAGGCGGTACGCGCTCACGGGAAGCTCGAATCGAATTGATGCAGGCCGTCGGCGCCGAGGGGCAGCGCCGTCACCGAGACGACCGCATCGAGGCTCAAGGGCGCATAAAGATGCGGAAACAGCGCCCCACCGCGCGACGGTTCATAGCGCAGGGCCGCGCCCAACCGCGCGGGATCGACGCCGACGAGCAGCAGCCCGTCCTGGCCGGCGAAATGGTGGGCTGCCGTGCCGCGCACCTGCGCCGTCGTCGAGAGATGGATGAAGCCGTCGGCCGCATCCACCGGCGCGCCGGTGAAGACACCTTTCGATTCGGCCTCGTGCCAGAGGTCTTTCGGTACGATCTTGTAGATGAGGTCCATTCCCGTCGCACGCTTCGCCAGCCCGCAGGCCGGAACAGGCTTACGCGGGTTCTTGCGCGCGGTGCAAGAGCCTAGCTGCCGCCGCTCTCGAAGGCGAGCAGCGCTTCCTTCGGCATGGGGAAGGCATTGGCCTCGGAGGGGAAGGCGCGCCGGTGCACATCGCGAGCATAATCGGCGATGGCCATGCCGATCAGCGGGCCGAGTTCGGCATAGCGGCGGTTATGGCGGAAGTTCGCGCCCGTCAGACCGAGCAGATCGGTGATCACAAGCACCTGCCCGTCGGTGTGGCGGCCGGCGCCGATGCCGATGGTCGGTGCGGCGATCGCCCGCGTCACGCGCGCCGCGACCTCCTCGGGGATCAGCTCCAGGACGAGCATGGAAATGCCGGCCTTGTCGAGCGCGACGGCAGCTTCGACCAATTGCGCCGCCTCCGCGGCGGAGCGGCCGCGCAATTTCTTGTCGAGGTGGGTCTGCGGCTCGAGGCCGAGGTGGCCGCAGACGGGAATTCCGGCCGCGACGAGGGCGGCGGCGATCTCGGGCCGGGCGCCTTCGAATTTCACTATGTCGGCGCCGGCCTCGCGCAAATGCCGCGCATTGGCGACGGCGCGTTCGGGCGTCTCATAAGTGCGGTAGGGCAGGTCGGCGAGGATGGGGGCCAGCGGCGCGCCGCGGCGCACGGCGCGCAGATGGTGCGCGATGTCGGAAAGCTGCACCTCCTGCTCGCTGGTATAGCCAAGCACGTTGGTGCCGACGCTGTCGCCAACGAGGATAAGATCGACCCCGGCCGCCGCCTCGGCCTTGGCCGTGGGATAGTCATAGGCGGTCAGCACGGCGATCGGCTGGCCGTGGCGCTTCATCTCGAAAAACCGCGCCGTGATGTCCATCGCTCCCCAAACCGTTCCGCCGGCGGGCCGGCGCTGTGAATAGCGTGGAAAAGATTTATCCGCGCCGCGGCTCTTATCTATAGTGCGGGGAGCCAAACCTAAAGGCGCCGATGCGATTCCCAGCCTCCTTCCTCGACGAATTGAAGGCCCGCGTGCCGGTCTCCGAGGTCGTGCGCCGCCGGGTGAAGCTGACCAAGGCCGGGCGCGAATGGCGCGGCCTCTCGCCTTTCAATGCCGAGCGCACGCCCTCCTTCTATGTCAACGACCAGAAGATGGCCTGGTTCGACCTTTCGGCGGGCAAGAACGGCAATATCTTCGATTTCCTGATGGAGACCGAGGGGCTCTCCTTTCCCGAGGCGGTCGAGCGCCTGGCACAAGAGGCGGGCGTGCCGCTGCCGCGGACGAGCCCGGAGGCCGAGGCGCAGGAAAAGCAACGCGCCAGCCTCTACGACGTGCTCGACGCCTCGGCGGCCTATTTTGCCGCCGAACTCAACGGACGCGGCGGCGCCAACGCGCGGGACTATCTGGCCCGCCGTGGCCTCACGCCGGCTTTGCAGAGCGAATTCCGCCTCGGCTATGCCGGACCGGAGAAATTCGCACTGCGCGACCATCTCGCCGGCAAGGGCATCGCGGCGGAGGCGATGATTGCCGCGGGTCTGCTCGTCCATGGCGATGACATTGCCGTGCCCTACGATCGCTTCCGCGATCGCATCATGTTCCCCATCGCCGACCGCAGCGGCCGCATCATCGCCTTCGGCGGCCGCGCGCTCAGCAAGGACGTGCCGGCGAAATATCTCAATTCGCCGGAGACGGCGCTCTTCCACAAAGGCGCGGTGCTCTACAACCATCATCGCGCGCGCAAGGCGGCCCACGACAAAGGCAATGTCATCGCCGTCGAGGGCTATGTCGACGTCATCGCCATGTCGGCGGCGGGCTTTCCGCAGACTGTGGCGCCACTCGGCACGGCGCTCACCACCGACCAATGCGAATTGCTCTGGAAAATGGCCGAGGAGCCGATCCTCTGCTTCGACGGCGACCGGGCTGGCCGCAAGGCGGCGTTTCGCGCCATCGATCTCGCCCTGCCGCTGATCGGCAGCGGCCGCTCGCTGCGCTTTGCCCTGCTACCCGAAGGGCAGGACCCTGACGATCTCGCCCGCGCCAGCGGCCCGGCGGCGGTCGAGAACGTCATCGCCGCCGCGCTTCCGCTTGTCGATCTCATCTGGCAGCGCGAGACCGAGGCAGACGTTCTGGCAACGCCCGAGCGCCGCGCCGCCCTGGAGCGCCGGTTGCAGGCGCTCTGCGGCGAAATCCGCGACGAGATTTTGCGGCGGCACTATCAGGCGGAATTCCGCACCCGGCTGGCGGCTTTGTTCGAACCCGCCCGGCCGAGCGGCGTGGGCGGATTTGCCGGGCGCGGGGCGCGGAGTAGTCGCCCGGACCGGCCCTGGCTGCGCCGCGGTCGTTTCGGGCCTGAAGAGCCGCAGGCCTATGCCTCGCTGCCGCCGTCGATCGGACCCGGCCTCGCGCGCTCGCCCATCTTGCGGCCGAGGGCGCCGGATCTGACGCCGCGCGAATCTCTTATCTTATTGATATTCATCAATCATCCGGGGCTTATCGACAGCCACGGCGAGGCTTTGGGCGAACTTGAGCTCAGCAATCCCGAAGCCGCTGCTCTGCGCGGCAAGATGCTCGATCTCTGGGCGCACGGGCAGGTGACGCCTGACACGTTCAAGCTTGGCCTCATTTCCGGCGGGTTCGAAGCCTTTTTGCGGCGTCTCGACGCGAGCGCCCACGGGGCACTATGGATTGTCGCGCCCGAGGCGGCCGATACCGACGCCGAAGAGGCTTTGAAGCAAGCCTTGGCCTTGCATCGTAAGATGCGGGCGCTACATAGCGAATTGCACTCGGCGGAGATGGCTCTGGCGACGGAGGCCAGCGAGGTCAATCTGGCCAGATTGCTGGATATTCGCGCGCAATTGTCAGCCTTGACCGGCACCGAGGCGATGATCGAGGGCTTCGGTGCGGCGTCCGGCCGGCAGGGCGGGATGGCTTAAGCGGAACGGCTGGGCAGGAGGGCGGCGGGGCTAAGGTCTTCACTTGAAGGGCGTTTCCCCGGACGCTAGAGGTGATTTTGCCACGGCTGCGGCATGGAATTCGTAAGGGAGTTTCAGCCGGCGGCATGGGAACCAGATTTTAAGCTTCGATCGTCCATCGCAGGGGGCGTTCCCCATTCCGGGCGGGCGGGGCGGTATTTGATTCGGCGGGGAGGCAACTCCCCCTTAGAGACATCGGGGCGGCCTGCCGCTCTGACTAATTGGACTGTTGCGCCAGGGACGGACGGCGCATTTCGGCGCGGCGGCTGTGGCCGCCGGGACAAATGAGGATTCGATGGCCAAGAAAGATAACGAGAAGACGGAAGCCGAAGGCACGACCGCAGTCGAGACTGCCGACAGCCCGCTGCTCGATTTGTCGGATGCCGCCGTCAAGAAGATGATCAAGACCGCCAAGAAGCGCGGTTTTGTCACCTATCGCGAATTGAACGCGGTGCTGCCCTCGGAGGAAGTCAATTCCGAGCAGATCGAGGACATTCTGGCGATGCTCAACGAGATGGGCATCAATGTCATCGAGAGCGAGGAGGCCGAGGAGGCCGATTCCGAGGAAGAGGCCGAGGAAGAGATCGAGGGCGGCGAGCTCGTCGAGATCACCCAAACCAAGGCCGTCGCGACCAAGACTTCCGAGCCTGCCGACCGCACCGATGATCCGGTGCGCATGTATCTGCGCGAAATGGGCTCGGTCGAATTGCTCTCGCGCGAGGGCGAGATTGCGATCGCCAAGCGCATCGAGGCCGGCCGCGAGGCGATGATTGCCGGTCTCTGCGAGAGCCCGCTGACCTTCCAGGCCATCATCATCTGGCGCGACGAGTTGAACGACGGCAAGGTTCTCCTGCGCGACATCATCGATCTCGAAGCGACCTATGCGGGGCCGGACGGCAAGAACACGCCGAAGATCGACATGACCGCGCCGGGCGCTCAAGAGGCGCTCGCGGCCCAGCGCGCGCCGGCTACGGCGCCGCTCAACCCGCCGGCGGGCCTTCGCCCCGCGGGCGATGACGAGGCCGAGGCGCCGATCCCGGAAGAGACCTTCGACGAAGAGGACGATATGGAGAACTCCGTATCGCTCTCCGCCATGGAGGCCGAGCTGAAGCCGAAGGTGCTTGAAACCTTCGATCGCGTCGCCGACGCCTACAAGAAGCTCAACAAGCTGCAGGTGCAGAATGTCGAGAGCAAGTTGAAGAACGAGACGCTGACGCCGGCGCAGGAGCGCCGCTACAAGGCGCTGAAGAAAGAGATCGTCGTCGACGTCAAATCGCTGTCGCTCAACCAGAACCGCATCGATCTGTTGGTCGAGCAGCTCTACGACATCAACAAGAAGCTGATCGGCCTCGAGACGAAGCTGCTGCGCCTTGCCGAGGAATCCGGCGTCGCGCGCGAGGACTTCCTCAAGAACTATCACAATTCCGAACTCGATCCGAAATGGCTGCTGCGCGTTTCCAAGCTCGGCGGCCGGGGCTGGAAGGATTTCGTCACCCGCCGCAAGGATCATATCCGCGAACTTCGCAGCGAGATTCACGACCTCAGCAAGGACACCGGCGTCGAGACGGCGGAATTCCGCAAGATCGTGCAGATCGTGCAGAAGGGCGAGCGCGAAGCGCGCCAGGCGAAGAAGGAAATGGTCGAGGCGAACCTGCGCC
>JARLIV010000175.1 GCA_031291555.1 Methylovirgula sp.
CGGGAAACGTTGCGGACATAGAGGGATTGGCGCGAGTCGCGCACAAACACGGTGTGCCCCTGGTGGTCGATAATACGGTTGCCACACCGATTCTATTGCGGCCGATAGAGTATGGCGCCGACGTGGTAGTGCATTCCATGACGAAATTCATCGGAGGGGGCGGCACCAGTATCGGCGGAATGATCGTGGATGGCGGGAAGTTCCCGTGGCGACAGTATCCGGAAAAGTTTTATATGTTCAATCGGCCGGAGATTGCCTATCACGGCGTAATCTATGTCGATCATTACGGGGAGGCGGCATTCGTCGCCCGCTGCCGCACTGTCTGTCAGAGAAATACCGGAGCCACGCTGTCTCCGTTTAATGGTTTTTTGTTTCTGCAGGGAATTCAGACACTGGCCCTGCGCGTGGAACGCCATGTCGAGAATGCCCGCAAGGTCGCACAATTTCTGCGCGATGACCCGCGCGTCGCTTGGGTCAACTATTCAGGCTTCGCGGATAGTCCCTATCACGCGCTGGCGCAAAAATATCTCGGCGGTCAGGCTTCCTCCTTGCTGACCTTCGGCGTGAAGGGCGGCTTTGCGGCGGGCAAGCGCTTCTATGACGCGCTGGGGCTCATCAAGCGGCTGGTCAATATCGGCGATACAAAATCGCTGGCCTGTCATCCTGCCTCGACGACGCATCGGCAGATGACGGCCGAAGAGCAGATCAAGGCCGGCGTCCGGCCGGAGATGATCCGGATCAGCGTCGGTATCGAGCACGCGAGCGACATTATCGAAGACCTCGACCAGGCCCTTGCCGTTGCCGCGGCAGCGCCCAAAGATAACGAGGCGGCCGAGTGACGGACCGCGGGCACGAAGCGGCGCTGGCCGCGCTCCAGCTCATCGGCGGCGCGCCGGACTCACGATCGCGTGGCGCCGACGGTTCAGCAGCGGCGAAATGCCTCGAGATCGGCATCGTCAACAACATGCCCGACGCCTCGCTCCTGGCGACCGAACGCCAATTCAAGGATTTGATCGTCCAAACCGCAGGCGCGCCGCCCGTGCGTCTGCGCTTTTATGCGATTGCCGGTATTGCGCGCGCCGAGAGCGCGGCCCAGCATATCGGCGCGCATTATGGCGACATCGAAACGCTCACGCGCGAAAAGCTCGATGGGCTCATCATCACCGGCTGCGAACCGAAGGCCGCCTCGCTCGCGGATGAACCCTATTGGCCGAGCCTCACACGGGTCATCGATTGGGCCGCGGATAATACCCGTTCAACGATCTTCTCCTGCCTCGCGGCGCACGCCGCGGTCCTGCACCTTGATGGCATCAAACGCGTGCCGCTCGGGCAGAAGCTATCCGGCGTCTTCGATTGCGCACTCGTCGCGGGCGATCCTCTGCTGGAAGGTCTCGGGCCGGAGCTGCGCGTTCCCCATTCGCGCCTCAACGATCTCGCAGCGCAGGAACTTTCTGCACACGGCTACCGGATTTTGACGTCCTCGCCCCGCGTCGGGGTCGATTTGTTCGTCAAGCAGCAAGCGAGTTTCTTCGTCTTTCTGCAGGGTCACCCCGAATATGATTCGGACTCGCTTTTGCGCGAATATCGCCGTGACGTCGTGCGCTATCTACGCGGCGAACGGCCGAGCTTTCCGGCGATTCCGGAGGATTATTTCGATCCGCTGACGGAAAAGCATCTTGCGGCCTTTGGCCAACGCGTGGCGTCACAACAAAGCCGCTCTCCGCATCGGGAGCTGGCGAGCCTGCTCGAGGATGTGCATCCGGCCAAGAGCTGGCGCCATTCCGCTGGCGGCCTTTGCCGCAATTGGCTGAAATATCTCGCGACCCGTTAAGCACGGCGTTAGCCCGTGATCGCGCGCACACCGTCGATGACGAATTGCGCCGCGAGCGCCGCGAGTACCACGCCGAGCATCCGGCCCAGCACAAGGGTGCCGGTGGTGCCAAACAGGCGGGCGACGCGCTCCGAGAGCAGAAACGTCAAATAGCACAGCAAGATGACGAGGAGAATGACCAGCACGAGGCTAGTTTGCGCCTGCCAATTACCGCTGGCCTTTCCTGCGAGAAGAATGACCGCGGTGATCGAGCCCGGTCCGCTCATCAGCGGGATGGCCAGCGGAAAGGCGGCCAGATTTTCGATATGGTCGATGGTTACCGCGTCGGTCGCGAGTTCCTTTTTGCGCTGTCCGCGCTCGGCGAAGACCATCTGGAAAGCCGTATAGAAGAGCAAAAGGCCGCCGGCGATCCGGAAAGCGGGGAGGGAGATGCCGAGCGCGTTCATCAGCGCGCTGCCGCCGAGCGCGAAGATCAGAAGGATGGCGAAGGCGATGATCGCGGCGCGGATCGCGACCTGATGCTTTTCCTTGGGCGTCATCCCCAGAGTGAGCGCGATGAAGATCGGCGCGAGGCCCGGTGGATCCAGCGTGACGAGAAGCGTGACGAAGGCCGATTGCAAAAAATCCGACAACATGCCCTTCGGCTCTCCGCTTGACCGTCCCCGCGCCCGTGAAAGCAAAGGCCGCGGCGCCTTTGCGTCGCGGCCCAGGCTGGCCCGCAGGGCTTAAATCACGCCCGTCGGCGGAACAAGCCCAAGATCAGCAGGAGAATGATCGCGCCCACCGTCGCGGAGATGATCTGCTCAAGCAAATGCGCGCTGAGGTGAATTCCGAGCCTTGGCAAAAGCCAGTTGCCGATGAAGGCGCCGATGATGCCGATGCAGAGATCGGCGACGAGGCCGAAGCCGGTGCCGCGCAAAATCTGGCCCGCGAGCCAGCCCGCGACGACGCCGACGACGAGAATGACCAAGAGACTGTCACCCGACAAGGCGAATCCTTTCCTATGTGTGAGGATGGTCGTTTCATATTTCCGCAGTTGCTGGAAGAAAAGTGTCTTGCCGCACTTAAATCACGCATTATCTGCGCGGCATAAAGCTTCGGCGGCCGGTTGGATTGGCGTCGCGGCCCAGGCGGCGCTTAACCATTTGCGGCACGGCTTTGGTGGCAGCTTAGATTCGCGTGGCTTTGCATGAGCTTATGTGATGTAATCGATCAAGAGTTCAGCGTCGCCGAAGGCGGGCATCTCGCCTCTCGGTCAGTCGAGGGTTGAGCCGTGGCACCACGCGCGAATTGGAAAGGCTATCTCAAGCTTTCGCTGGTTTCCTGCCCCGTTGCACTTTTCCCCGCCGTCAGCAGGACGGAGCGAATTTCCTTCCATCTCATCAATCGAGACACCGGCCATCGGCTGCGCCAGCAATATGTCGATTCCGTCACAGGCGACATTGTCGAGCGCGACGAGCAGGTGCGTGGCTATGAGATCGGCAAGAACGATTACATCACGCTCGAGGAGAGCGAGATCGCGGAACAGGCGCTCGAAAGCACGCATACGATCGATATCGAGACTTTCGTGCCGCGCGAGGAGATCGATGAGGTTTATCTTGACGGAAGCTATTATCTCGCGCCGGACAACAAGGTTGCGGACGAGCCTTTCGTCGTGATCCGCGATGCGATGCGCAAGAGCAATGTCGTCGGGCTGGCGCGTGTCGTGCTCGCCGGGCGCGAACGCATGGTCATGATCGAGCCGCGCGACAAGGGCTTGCTCGCCACGACCTTGCACTACAAATTCGAGGTGCGTGACGAGAAGCCCTATTTCGAATCGATTCCCGATCTCAAGCTTTCGAAGGACGTGCTCGATCTCGCCGCGCATATCATCGAGACGAAGCGCGGCAAATTCGACCCGACGAAGTTCGAGGATCGTTATCAGGATGCGCTTGTCGGCCTGATTCGTGCCAAACGCGCGGGCAAGCCTCTGCCGGCGGCGCCGCAGCCCAAGACGCCGAGCAATGTCATCAATCTCATGGACGCTTTGCGCCGTAGCGTTGCGGCTGAATCGGGGCGGGGCGGGGGTATAGGCGCAAAGGCGACGGGCAAGCCGACAGCCAAAACGCATCGCCCGGCAAAAAAAGTCGTGCCTGCGGCCAAATCCTCAGCCAAAAGGCGGGTGAAGAAGGCAAGCTGAAGCGAGGCTCCATTGGCCCTCGAAGCCTATCGCAAGAAGCGCGATTTCGCCGTGACGTCGGAGCCGCGCGGCATCAAGGGCCGCCACGCCGGCAATGCCTTTGTCGTGCAGAAACATGCCGCGACGCGGCTGCATTACGATTTTCGGCTTGAACTCGATGGCGTCCTCAAGAGCTGGGCGGTGACGCGCGGGCCGAGCCTCGTGCCGGGCGAGAAGCGCCTTGCCGTCCATGTCGAGGATCATCCGCTCGATTACGGCTCCTTCGAAGGAACGATCCCCGAGGGGCAATATGGCGCCGGCACCGTGCTGGTCTGGGATCGCGGCACCTGGACGCCGGAGGGCGATCCCGATGCCGGCTACGCCAAGGGCCATCTCGATTTCGTCCTGCATGGCGAGAAGCTGAAGGGCCGTTGGCACCTTGTCCGCATGCACCCGCGTCCGGGCGAGAAGCGCGATAATTGGCTGCTCATCAAGGGCGATGATGCGGAGGCGCGCGGGCCGCGCGACCCGGATATTCTGGAAGAAGAGCCGAATTCGGTCCTGACCGGACGCTCGATTGCGGAGATCGCCGGCGACAACAAGAGCCGGCATTGGACCTCGGGCAAAGTGGCTCATCAGCGGATCGAGACGCCGGGCTCGCCACGGGCGCGCGCCATGGCGTCGGTCGAGAGCGTCAGATCAGGCCCGCTGCTGGAGAAACGTGCGGCTTCGTCGACCAAACGAGTGCCGTTCGGCTTTTCCCCGCCGAAAGGGGCAAAGCGAAAGGCCCTGCCTGATTTCATCCCGCCCATGCTGCCGACTCTCGTCGCCACGCCGCCCTCCGGCGCGCAATGGGTTCATGAGGTCAAGTTCGACGGCTATCGTATCGAGGCTGTCGCGAAGGCGGGCAAGGTGAAGCTGCGCACGCGCACCGGGCTCGACTGGACCGATCGCTTCCCGACCGTCGCGGGGGCTCTCGCGCAATTGCCTGTCGAAGATTGCATCATCGATGGCGAAATCGTCGTCGAGGAAGCGAACGGCGTCTCGGATTTCTCGGCTCTGCAAAACGCGCTCAGCCAGGGCGAAACCGGTGGCATGGTCTATTATGTGTTCGATCTGATGCATATCGACGGCTACGATCTTGCAGGTCTGCCGCTTGTCGCACGGAAAGAGGTGTTGCAATCGCTGCTGAAGGCTGCGCCGGGCGCTTCGATCCTCCGCTACAGCGAACATTTTGATGAGAACGGCGAGCTTATGCTGCGGCATGTCTGCCGGCTCGGCGCCGAAGGCGTCGTCTCGAAGAAGCGCGAAAGTCATTATCTCTCCAAGCGCAGCACCGATTGGCTCAAGATCAAATGCACCAACCGGCAGGAGTTCGTCATCGCCGGTTATGTGCCCTCGACAACGGTGCGGAAGGCGATCGGCTCGCTCGTGCTCGGCTATTACGAGAATGGCAAACTCCGCCATGCCGGCCGTGTCGGCACGGGCTTCTCCAGCAAAATGGCGTCCGATCTCTTCGCCCAGCTTTCGCGCGAGCGGATCGAGAAGCCGGTGTTCGAGTTGCCGCTCAGCAGCGAGGCGCGGCGCAATGCCGTCTGGGTCAGACCGAACCGGGTCGCCGAGGTCGAGTTCCGCGGCTGGACGGCGGATGCCAATCTGCGGCAGGCGTCGTTCAAAGGCTTGCGCGAGGACAAAAATCCCAGGGACATCGTCCGCGAAAGGGTCACACCCATGGCCAGCGATGCCGAGCTTCCCGCGACATCCGTGACGTTCACCCATCGCGACCGCGTCTATTGGCCCGAGGCCGGCGTCACCAAGCAGGGCCTCGCCGATTATTACGCAATGGTTTGGCCGTGGATCGAAAAACATCTCATCGGCCGCCCGCTCGTCCTGCTGCGCTGTCCGAACGGCATCACGCAAGGCGGCTTCTTCCAGAAACATCCCTGGGCGGGGATCGATCCGCATATCCTGCAGATCCGCGATCCGCGCGAAGAGGAGCCGATTCTCGGCATCAATTCGTTCGACGGGCTGATGGCGCTGGTGCAATCGGCCGCGCTCGAGATCCATCCTTGGGGCGCGCGCAGCGACGATCTCGACCATCCCGATCGCATCATCTTCGATCTCGATCCGGGCGAGGGCGTCGCCTTCGCGGCGATCGCCGCCGCCGCACAAGAGGTTCGCCGCCGCCTCGCCGAAGCGAAGCTCGAAAGTTTCGTCAAGACAACCGGCGGCAAAGGCCTCCACGTCGTCGCACCGCTGACACCCGGCGCGACATGGACAGCGGCGAAAGACTTTTGTCGTGCTTTGGCCGAGGCCATGGCGCGGGACGCGGCGCAGCTCTACACAGCGACGGTGAGCAAGACGCAGCGGCCGGGGCGAATCTATATCGATTATCTGCGCAACGCCCGCGGCGCGACGGCGGTGTCGCCCTATTCACCGCGCGCGCGGCCGCGGGCCGCTGTTGCGACGCCGCTCGCTTGGGAGGAACTCGACAGCGTGGTCAGCGCGCAGCAATTCACGATCGGCAATTTCAGCAAGCGCCTGGAACATCTCGCCGCCGATCCCTGGGACGGGTTTTTCCGCCTGCAGCAACGCTTGCCCAAATAGATCACCGAGCGCGTGATAAATGGGTGACACGCCTGACAAATGCGGCGCGGCGGGCGCGGCGCGATTTACCGAATATTTGCCAAAATCAGCGCTCCGCGAGCGGCGTTGGCGTACAGATATCTGGCAAATGACTTAAAATCATGTAATTGCGACTTTTTGCGCGGACATGAGCACCGCGCCGGCGCGAGAAATCCTTCATCAATTGCCGCCAAGCTTCGCTGCACGCCAGCCTCTTCCGAGCTAGGCAGAGCCAGGCGAGGGCTGATAGAAACTCGCTTGATACGACCGACGTGGCCATTCGGGGGGGCTCGTTGTTCTCAAGACCCACAATCGATGCGCTGCGGCGATCTTTTCTGATCGCTCTCGCCTTGGCCGTCTCCGGCTTAATGATGGGGTGTGCCTCGCGGCCGGAGAGCGGCTTTCTCGCTGAGGCTGGCTATGATCCTCCGCAAGCAACCGAGCACACGATTCTCGTCGCGACCACGCGCCAGCGCGACCCCCGGCCTGGGACGCTCTTCAACGGACTGCGCGCGGATTGGCTCGATTTTGCTTCGGTGACCGTGTCGGTGCCGCCGACGCACGCTGCTGGCAGGATCGAATGGCCGCAGACCCCGCCCGGCGATCCGCGTAAGGATTTTGCCGCCGATCAGGCGAATTACATCGATGGTGACAAGGCCTTCCTGCAGGCCCTCAACGCGCAACTGGCGCAACGCCCGCGAGGCCATCGCCAAGTCTTTCTCTTCGTCCATGGCTTCAACACGATGTTTGCCGAGGGGCTCTACGGCTTCACCCAGGTTGTCCACGATTCACATACGCAGGCGGTGCCGGTGCTGTTCTCCTGGGCTTCGCGCGGCAGTGTGACGGATTATCTCTACGATCAAAACAGCGCCACCGCGGCGCGCGATCAACTCGCCCATACGATCCGCCTGCTCGCCGCAAGCAATGCGGAGAAGGTCAATATC
>JARLIV010000176.1 GCA_031291555.1 Methylovirgula sp.
CCCGAGGCCGCGCATGAACTCGGCGTGCCGGCGGAGGTGATCGTGATGCCGAAGATGGCGCCGGACTTTTCCGCGCTCGTCTATGCCGTGCCGGTGCAATTGCTCGCCTATCACACGGCCGTCTTCATGGGCAAAGATGCCGACCAGCCGCGCAATCTGGCGAAGAGCGTGACCGTGGAATAGAGCATCATCGCGACGCGCCGAATTTTGAGACTCAGCGCGATGTCAAAGTTGCGTCATGGCCGGACTTGATCCGGCCATCCACGCGATTCCGCTTGGCAGATGGTCAAAGGGGTAGTGCGACGGCACCCTGCTGCTTACCGATCTATGCGGCCGCTCCCGAAATCTGCGTAACGTCCCGACGTGGATGGCCGGGACAAGCCCGGCCATGACGTTGAGAGGATGTTGCATTTCTGGCCCCCTCTATCCCGCCGGCTTCTTCTGCATCTCGCGCCAGCGCTTCTCGGCACGCACGGCGTTCCGCTGCGGCGCTTCGAGGAAATAGACGAGCGAGGCCTGGGTCGAGAAGCACAGGATCTTGTGCGTGTCGGGATCGTCCCAATAGACCGAGCAATCGGTGGGGATGAGCTTGCCTGCGGCGACGCCAATGGGGTCATGCCCGCCGAACTCGCCTTTGCCCTGCATCGGATGCGGCCGGCCAATGTCCCACATGCCCCAATCGCTGCCGCCTTTCTGCGATTTGTCGATGCGCGAGTCGTGCACGGTGAATTTCATCGCGGCTTTGGAATCGGCTTCGGGATCTTCGGGCGCCGGCTTGACGTCCTGCGCGCGCGCCACCGAGAGCGTAGCGAACACGAGCGCCGAAATCGTGAGCATCGCCAGTCGTGCACCACGCCTCATCATTGAACCCGCCTCCGTTGCGGCGGACGCGATCCTAATGGCGCCCCCGTGCGCGGGGTTATACACTGGCGCCGCATGGGGCGGGCATTGAGATGTCTCATCCGCGCCATGAGCCCCATTCATGGGCGAGAGCCGATGCTGTATGACACGATCCTGTTACGGACCTTCGCCGCCGTCTGCGACGCGGGCAGTTTCACCAAAGCGGCGCATGCGGTGAACCTCACGCAATCGGCGGTGAGCCTCCATGTCAAACGGCTTGAAGAGCAGATCGGCGCGCGCCTGCTCCGGCGCGGCGCAGACGGCGTCGGGCCGACAGAGCAGGGCGAGATCCTGCTTTCCTACGCGCGGCGCATCCTCGCCTTGAACAAGGAGGCCGAGCGGCGACTCGGCGGCAAGGACGAGAGGCTCGTCCGCATCGGCGCGCCGGAATATTTTGATCTCGACAAGCTCTCGACGTTGCTGCGGCAATTCTCCGCGCAAAATCCGGCGCTGCGCTTGCAGATCGAATTGGGCATCGGCCCCGATATCGCCGCGCTGCTCGAGGCCGGCGATCTCGACCTTGCGATTTTGAGCCGCGAGATCGGCGAGGGCGACGGCATCGCGCTTTCGCGCGAGCGGCGCATCTGGGCGGCCGGGCAGGGGATGCGCCTCGGCCCCGATCAGCCGGCGCCGCTCGCCCTCTACCCGCCGAATTGCCGCTGGCGGCAGGTCGTCCTGGATGAACTCGACCGCGCCGGGCGGCCCTGGACTGTGGTGCTGCAAAGCTCCGGCATCGCCGGCATTCTCGCGGCGCTCGGCGCCGGGCTCGCGATCACCATCTTCCCGGAAAGTAGCCTGCCGGCGGCGCTGCGCCCGCTCGGCAGGGCCGAGGCGCTGCCGCCCCTGCCGGATTTCGAATTCGTGCTGCGGCGCAGCCAGACGCGGAGCGCCACAATGGACCATCTGGCCGAGATGATCGCCAATTCCTTCCAGCCTTCCGCCGCCTTGCGCAAAGCGCCGAAAAATCCGGTCCCCAGCCTGATTCGGTCCTAGAGCCGTTGTGGCGGGTGTCTCCGCGCCAGGGCCAGGCGGGCGCCGCTCCGGCAAAGTTGCCTTTTGCGGCCCTTTGCGATTGTTTGCGCAGCCGCCGCAAGCTATTGCGGCGCATTAGAGCGGGATGCGAAAAAGTGGATACCGGTTTTTCGCGTAATCCCGCTCTAGGTGTTTAGAATCGATCATATTCATGATTTGGATCGATTCGATCCAAATTATCGTGATCTAGTCCCTCCAGCCCACATGTGCCGCCTTCATGCGCCTTTCCCGCTATTTCCTGCCCATTCTCCGCGAAAATCCGAAAGAGGCCGAGATCGTCTCGCACCGGCTGATGCTGCGCGCCGGCATGATCCGGCAGGAAGCCGCCGGCATCTATGCGTGGCTGCCGCTCGGCTTCCGCGTCCTGCAGAAAGTGACGCAGATCGTCCGCGAGGAGATGGACCGGGCCGGGGCGATCGAACTGCTGATGCCGACGCTGCAACTCGCCGACCTCTGGCGCGAGACGGGCCGCTACGACGCCTATGGCCCAGAGATGTTGCGCATAAAGGACCGGCACGAGCGCGAATTGCTCTACGGCCCGACCAACGAGGACATGATTACGGAGATCTTCCGCTCTTATGTCCGCTCCTATCGCGACCTGCCGAAGAACCTCTATCACATCCAATGGAAGTTCCGCGACGAGCAGCGGCCGCGGTTCGGCGTCATGCGCGGGCGCGAATTCCTGATGAAGGACGCCTATTCCTTCGATATCGACGAGGCGGCGGCGCGGCGCTCCTATCAGCGCATGTTCGTTACCTATCTGCGCATCTTCGCGCGCATGGGGCTGAAGGCGATCCCGATGCGGGCCGAGACCGGGCCCATTGGCGGCGATCAGAGCCATGAATTCATCATCCTGGCCGACACCGGCGAATCCGGCGTCTATATCAATTCCGACGTGCTCGATCTGCCGATCCCGCCGGCCGACATCGATTACGACTCGAACCTCGAGCCGATCATCGCGCAATGGACATCGCTTTACGCCGCGACGGACGATGTCCACGATGCGGCGCGGTTCGTCCGCGAAACCCCGCCGGAAAAGCAGCTTCACAGACGCGGCATCGAGGTCGGGCAGGTGTTCTATTTCGGCGACAAATATTCGAAGCCGATGAAGGCCGTGGTCACCGGGCCGGACGGTATCGAACGGCCGGTGCTCGGCGGCTCCTATGGGGTCGGCGTGTCGCGCCTCGTCGGCGCCCTGATCGAGGCGGGCCATGACGAGGCCGGCATCATCTGGCCGGAGTCCGTCGCCCCGTTCCGCGTCGGCATCGCCAATCTCAAGGTCGGCGACGCGGCGACCGACGCGGCCTCCGAGAAACTCTACGGCGCCCTCCAAAAAGCCGGGATTGACGTGCTTTATGACGATACGGACGAGCGGCCGGGGGCCAAATTTGCGCGCCTCGACCTGATCGGCCTGCCGTACCAGATCATTATCGGGCCGAAAGGCCTTGCCGAAGGACAAGTCGAAGTGAAGACCCGCAGCACCGGTGCCCGCGAAAATCTTTCCCTCGACGCGGCCGTCGGCCGTTTCGCCGGCTGAGCCGTCCGGGAGGCGAGCGATGGCCATATTCGCGCCGTTCGAGTGGACGATCGCGACGCGCTATCTGAGGGCGCGGCGCTCCAGCGGCTTCGTCTCGGTCATTGCCGGCTTTTCCTTTCTCGGCATCATGCTGGGCGTGGCGACATTGATCGTCGTGATGTCGGTCATGAACGGCTTCCACAAGGATCTGCTCAACAAGATCGTCGGCATCAACGGCCATATCTTCCTGCAGGCGGCGGATACGCCGCTCACCGATTACAACGCGGTGGCCAAGCAGGTCGAGAAAGTACAAGGCGTCGACCTCGCCATCCCGATGGTCGAAGGTTCCGCCTTCGCGGCGTCGACCTTCGCCCAGAACGGCAGCGGCGTTCTCGTTCGCGGCATCCAGGAGGCCGACATCCGGCGCCTGCCGGGGATTGCCAACAATGTCCGCGCCGGGACGCTCGACGGATTCGACACGGCCGGCGGCGTCGCCATCGGCCAAAGGCTTGCCGAAAACCTCAATCTGCGCGTCGGCGACAAGATCAAGATCATGACCGCCAACGGCGCGCAGACACCGTTCGGCGTCGCACCGCGCGTCAAGGCCTACAAGGTCGTGGGGATCTTCGAGATCGGCATGGCCGAATTCGACGGCATTTTCGTCTATATGCCGCTGCCCGAGGCGCAGGCCTTCTTCAATCTCGACAAGCAGGTGAGCGTCGTCGAACTCTTTCTGCGCGACCCGGAGAACATCGATTCCGTGCGCGGGAAAATCGAACAGGTCATGACGCGGCCGATCATCATGACCGATTGGCGGGAGCGCAATAAGACCTTCTTCGATGCGCTCAATGTCGAGCGCAATGTGATGTTCATCATCCTTACTCTCATCGTGCTCGTCGCCGCGCTCAACATCATCTCCGGCCTCATCATGCTGGTGAAGGACAAGAGCCACGACGTCGCGATCCTGCGCACGATGGGCGCGACGCGCGGCGCCATCATGCGCATCTTCCTCATCACCGGCGCATCGATCGGCGTCGCTGGGACGATCGCCGGTTTTCTGCTCGGGCTGCTGGTCGCCGAGAATGTCGAGACGATCCGGCAATTCCTCAACCAATTGCTGCACGCCAATCTCTTTCCGGCGGAGCTTTATTTCCTCTCGCGGCTGCCCTCGGTGGTCGATCCGCGCGACGTTGCAACCGTCGTCAGCATGACGCTCGCCCTCTCGATCTTGGCGACGCTCTATCCGTCTTGGCGGGCGGCCAAACTCGATCCCGTCGAAGCCCTGCGCTACGAGTGACATGAGCGAACCTGTCCTTCAGCTCCAAGGCATCACGCGGGTCTACAAGCAGGGCGGGGCGGCGCTCGCCGTGCTGAACGACGCTGAATTCGCCTTGTTTCGGGGCCAGTCGGTGGCGCTGGTGGCGCCGTCGGGCGCCGGCAAATCGACGCTTCTGCACGTCGCCGGCCTGCTCGAGCGGCCAGATGGCGGCGAAGTCTTCGTCAACGGCGTGGCGACGTCGCAGCTCTCGGATGACGCCCGCACGGCGCTCCGCCGCAATACGATTGGCTTCGTCTACCAGTTCCATCACCTGCTACCGGAATTCTCGGCTATCGAGAATGTCATGCTGCCGCAAATGATCGCCGGACTTTCGCGCCAGCGGGCGCGGGCGCGGGCGCTTGAATTGCTCGATTATCTTGGCCTTGCGGCCCGGGCCAAGCACCGGCCGACGGAACTCTCCGGCGGCGAGCAGCAGCGCGTCGCCATCGCCCGCGCGGTCGCGAATGCGCCGGGCATTCTGCTTGCGGATGAACCGACGGGCAATCTCGACCCCCATACCGCCCACCATGTCTTCTCGGCGCTGGAAACGCTGGTCGAGGCGACGGGCCTCGCAACGCTGGTCGCGACGCATAGCGAAGCGCTCGCCGCGCGCATGACGCGACGGGTGACGCTCGATGAGGGAAATGTGCGGGAGATGCGCTAGAGCATCGGACCGAAAGGTGCGCAGCGATTTTCGGATAAATCCGATGCGATCAAAGACTCATTGGCGTGACGATGAATCGATATGATGTCCACGGCCCGGGCGGCTCGCTTCAGGCGGCAATCGTCGGATCCTGACCCAGATCTTGCAGGCGCTTGGTCAATTCGTTCACGCGCCGTCTGAGTTCGGCATTCTGCGCTTCGAGTTCGCTCACGCGGGCAGCGACTTCGGGGGACATGGCAGAATTTTCGGCTCCCTGCGCGGCGTTGTTAAAACTGACGCCGATCGAATCCTTATCCCGCCAGACCAATCGCGCATGATGGCCGCGCTGCTTGGCAGGGATGAACACGTCGAATTCCGTCGGCACGGCCAACGTGTCGCTCAACGCAATCCTGGCGCCGCTTGCAGAATAATTCTTGATGATACAATCGATGGTGGTCATGCGATTGTTATACGTAATCTGGGCGCGTAAAAAGCTTCGTATGCGCTCAGTCGATCTCTGCTCCTGCATACAGGGCCTCCAGGCATTGCCGCGCACGCCTCTCATCAAATCTACATTTAATCTAGTTGTTCGGGGTTAATACTTGCTCAATCCACTCGTAGAAACGTGCGTAAACTCAAGGGGATTTGAAGAGTGCCGCGCACGTGCAAAGCGGGGTGGCCTATGCTAACGTCGCGGAACCTTGGGGGGTCTGACGTGCTTCTTCGCGTAATCGGTTTGCTCGGCATTCTGGCGTTGTCACTCGTCACGAGTGGCTGCACGTCTTGCGGCAAGCTCGACCAATTCCAAGCGCCGACCTTCCCGAAATTGTGCCACGCGGACACAGCGCCGAATTAGTCGGCTCCTCGAAAAAGTCTGCCGCTTTCAGCAACGGCCGGGCAGGGCCTTTTGCTGCGGTGTAGCGTAAGCAACAGAACGTTCGATAGGCTTCAAATCACACTCGGATTGATGTTCGCGGCCGGACGAGGCAGTCTTGCGCGCGTGTGGCCGACGCAAAAGGGATGAAATGGCTGCGAAGACCGTTGATGCACCGCAAGAGCGAGCCGGCTTGCCGTCGGAGGCCGATCAAGCCGAGCGCTTCGGTAAGGCGCGCTCGGCCCAGGCGACGGCGGTGCTCGAAGAC
>JARLIV010000177.1 GCA_031291555.1 Methylovirgula sp.
GCGGCTCGCGAGGATTTCCGCGAGCGTGACGGGCCGGTAATCGAAGATATCGACCCCGACATCATATTGGCGCGGCAGTTCCTTCATCTTGCCGTGCGAATGGCCGTGAAGGTCGATCGCGCCCTTGGTGCTGTTGTGCCAACTGCGGAAGGGATAGTGGCACAGGATCAGCAGGTGCCCATCGAGCGTGATCTCGGCGTAATTCGATACGCTCGCCCAGGCCTCGTTATCGATGACGGCCGGCGAATCATTGTTGCCGACGATGAGATGTTTGCGGCCGTTGAGTGCTGCCAGCCAATTCGTGACGGCGGCTTCATCGTCGATGCGGGCGAAATCGCCGAGATGATAAACTTCGTCGTCCGCGTCGACGATGGCGTTCCAGCGCGCGATCAGCCCCGCGTCATGCTCGGCGATATTGGCAAAAGGGCGCCTGTCGATGCGAATGCGCCGCGCATCGCCGAAATGCGTATCGCTGGTGAAGAAAACAGCCATCGGTCTCGCGCGCAATCTGGCCTCGCCCGCGAAGGCGAAACCGGATCACTAGCACGAAATGCCTGCTTCTATTCAGCTTTGCGATCGCATTTACATCGTGACCTTCACGCCGACAAAGGCTTCGAGCGGCGCCGAGATCGTCACGGAGCGGGGATTATTCGAATAGAACAGGCCTGGCACCGGGGCTCCGGTAACCTGATTCGCGGTGGAGCCCGTGTCGTAAAGTGCGCCATAAGTATAATAGCGCGCATCCGTTGCATTGTTGATGAGCCCGAAAACCTGCACGTCCTTGTTGACCTGATACGAGGTTCGCAGGTTGAGTGTCACATAGCCGGGGATTTGGCCGAGCGCATTGATTTCGTCGCCGAAGTAATATTGACCGGACTGATAAACGAGATCGGCGCCCACGGTCCACTTCGGCAGCACAGTATAATCGAAGCCGATCTTGAACTTATGCTGCGGGATGCCGGGTATGTGATCGCCTGGCTCGACCTGGATATTTCCGTTGGCGTCGGCATAAGGATTGTTGGGTGACGACAGGAGAACCGGCGTCAGGAACGTCGCTGAAATGTAGGAATAGTTTGCGTAAGCATCCCATTTGTCCGTCGTGTAGGTCGCGCCGACATCGACGCCCTGACGCAGCGTATTGCCGGCATTCGTAAAATAGCCGAAGCCGACGACCTTGGGGCTCGGCACACTCATAATGTCGTTCTGGTTCTCAGTCCGATAGGCGCTGACGCTCCAGTCGAGCCGGCCGGGCGCCGCCGCCCAGGCGATTGCATTGCTGCCCTTGAAGCCGGCTTCGAACGTCCGGGCGACCACCTGCTGCAATGGCGGATCGGCGACGAGGAAGTTGTCGATCATGCACGGCTGCGTCGGGCTCGAGCAGCCGAGTTCAAGCGGCGTCGGCGCGCGGTTGGCTTCCGAATAGCTGCCGTAGACGGCGATGTCGGGCGTGATTTTGTAGGAGAGGCCGACGACGGGATTGATGCGGCTGAAATTGTTGCTGCTCGTCAGGCTCGTGCCGAGCTGATCGTTGAGGTTGATTTGCGCGTCATTGAAGCGCGCGCCGGCATGGAGGGTGAGTTTGTCGGTCACGTCAAAGGCATCGAGCACGAAGACGCCGAGATAATTATTCTGCGTCAGCAGGTCGACAGGCGAAACGTCATAGGCCGGCTCGTTGATATATTCGCCGAAGCCGCTGACGACCAAGCTCGGCGGCAGACTGCCGAGCTCGCTGATGCCGTTGAAATGCGTCCAGCCATGATCCTCGCTGATGCCGGCCGTGAAATTGTTCGTGTGGCCAAGAATCTTATCCGTGTCGGTGAGCTGAAGCGTCGTGCCGGTGCTATAGGTGTGCGTCCAGTTACGATCGATTTCGCCCATCGGAGTGCCGTTGGGCAGCCCGGTCGTCGGGTCGGGAAGGGGCGTGGTCCCGGGCGCACCTCCGGTAATTGGACCCACGGGATTCGGATACGGAGGTCCGACGCTTGTGTCTAGGTCATTGCTGTTGCAGACGAAAGCCGCCGCGCAATGATAGAAATTGCTGACATTGCCGTCCTCGCGTGAGGCGGCATATTCGCGGAAATAGGCATTGCCGTTGAACTGCAATGTGCTGGTGATCTGCGATTGATCCGAGAGCGTGATCATCGCGACCTGGTTGTCCGATTGGCCCGGCAGATTGAAGGCTGCCCAAGGATTCTGCTGAACCAGCTCAAGCGGCGTGGTGCCGGTCGCGCCAGTTCCGATTGCGGCCCCGTTCATGCTGAAATGAACTTCGTTGCCCTCGGCGCGATAGCCGACGTCGGCATAGCCGCGCTCGACATCCGACTGGCCGAAATAGCGGTAGCCGTTAGTGCGCACGCCTTCCATGGCGACGTAATAGGCCCAATTGTCTTTCTTGATGCCGTATTGCCCCGAGCCTTGGACGGTATAATCGCTGCCGCCCTGCAGGTCGAACTCGGTGCCCTGCCAGGTGAAGCCGTTCTTCATGTTCATGACCACGGCGCCGGCGAGCGCATTGAGGCCGAAGACCGGATTGCCGGTGACGATCTGTGCCCGATCGATGGCGACCGTGGGGATAAAGCCCCAATTGACAACGTCGCCATAGGCCTCGTTGATGCGCACACCATTCATATAGACAGCGAGCCCCTGCGGCGTGCCGGGCAGCGGCGAGGCGGTCTCGCCCCGAAAGTCAAGCGACTGGTTCACAGGGCTGCCGAGCGCGTCCGTCGTGGACACGCCCGGCGTCCGGCGCGCCAAATCCTGGGTGATCGAGTTCAGATTCAGGGTCTCGATCTGCTGGCTGTCGAGGGTTTGCGTCTCGCTCGGCACGTCCAATGTGCTCGTGCCGGCCCCGAGCGGCGTCGTCGCGACGACTTCAACCGTCGGCAACTCGCCGCCCGCCGTAGCCTCCTGCGCTACTGCGCGCGGCATGTAAAAGACCGTGGCCGAAAGGGCGGTGATAAATGCGGACGCGAAGCGGACGTGAGAACGCGCGGCAGCAGACAGCATCACTCCCCCCAGAGCAGCCTCGGGTCCGAAAAGCGCGGCGCCAATTCGTCCCGATCAGTATTTCATTTATCGTCAATGGCCTATGGCATCATTCCCGAATTCTCAAGTGCAATACGGCAACATGGATTTCCTAAATATCTGGACTGAGAGGACTATCCTGAGAGAGCCGGGAAATATTCCCGTAAGATTCGGGATCAAAGAGCAATGATAGCTGGCAAAGAATGAAGCGGCCGCGCCGCAGCCGTCAGCCACGCTCGCGCGTAGTCATTTCGACGGCGAATTTGACCAGCGCCACGCTGGTGCCGATCTTCAGCTTCTGCTTGATGAGCGCGACCGTATTGGCGACGGTCTTGTAGCCGATGTCGAGCGCGGCGGCGATTTCGGTCAGGCTCTTGCCTTGGCCGAGCAGCGCGACGACCTGCTTCTCGCGGTTGCTCAGCTCGCGCAGCGGGTCTCGGCTTGGTTCCAGATTGGCGAGCGCCAGGGCCTGTGCGACTGAGCGGCCGAGATAGACTGAACCGTTGCGCACCGTGTCGATCGCGGCGAGGATCGTCGTCGGCTCGTCGCTTTTGGTGATATAGCCGCGCGCCCCCATGTCGAGCGCGCGGGTCACGAAAGGCGCCGTCTCGTGCATGCTGAAGACGATGATCTGCGCGGCGGCGTTGTCGGCGCGCAGGCCGGGAATCATATCGAAGCCCGAGCCCTCGCCCAGGCCGATGTCGAGGATGATCACGTCCGGCCGGAAGTCGCGATTGGCGGCAAAGCCATCGGCGGCGGTGCTGGCCTCGACGACCTCGAGATCGGGCCGGCGATGAAAGATCAGGCGCGCGCCGTCGCGGACGATCGGATGGTCTTCGATCATCAGGACTTTGACCTTATCGTCCATTTCGCCCATGTCTGCCTCTTTGGCGCGCGGCGCGCGCCGGGTCCGCACCTTGTGACCCGTCGGTCGCTGGAGCGCAATAGAACTCGTCGGGCAGCCGGGACGGATCGTGAAACTTCGGTGAAATTCGCGGTTTTAGGCTTCGGAACCGGCGGCTGATCGGCTAGAAAGACGCCGCTGAGGACCACGGACACTCCATGAGCGACAAAAAACCGAGGTGGCGCCGGATCGTCGTCAAACTCTCCGGCGAAGCCTTGATGGGCAAGGCGAGCCACGGGCTCGACGCCAACACGGTCGAGGCCATCGCCGCCGATCTCGCGGGCGCGGCGCGGCTGGGGGTCGAGACGGCGGTCGTCGTCGGTGGCGGCAATTTCTTCCGCGGTATCGCCGGGGCCGAGACGGGTATCGAGCGCGCCCGCGCGGATTCGATCGGCATGCTGGCGACGGTCATGAATGCGCTCGCCATGGAGCATGCCATCGAGAAACAGGGCCAGGCGGCGCGGGCGCTTTCGGCCGTCGCCATGCCGTCGCTCTGCGAACCCTATTCGCGCCAGGCGGCGCTGCACCATCTCGGCAAGGGCCGAGTGGCGGTGCTCGCCGGCGGTACGGGAAACCCGTTTTTCACGACCGACACGGGCGCGGCGCTGCGCGCCGCCGAACTATCCGCCGATGTGATCCTCAAGGCGACGCAGGTCGACGGCGTTTATTCGGCCGATCCCAAGCACGACCCCGCCGCGCAGCGCTACGAGACCCTGACGCATGACGAGGCGATCGCCAAGAACCTGGCGATCATGGACACCGCTGCTTTCGCCCTCGCGCGCGAGACGAAAATTCCAATTCTGGTGTTCTCGATCAAGGAGCCGGGCGCCATTTGCGCCGTACTGCAAGGCAAGGGCAGGGCGACGCTCGTTACGCCCTGATGCGACGCGGCGCGATAGGACCGGCTTGATGGGACCGGCTTGAGGGGACCGGCTTGGCGCGGGCCGTGAAATGGCATAGCAAAGCGAGAGATTCTGTGGTCATATCCGCCCGCACTCGCCAGATTTTCGCGGAAATAGCTCAGCGGAACGATGCTGCCACGAGGCGCAGCGAGTGCAAAATTTGCCGGACCGCGGCACGGCAGGCGGAAAATCCCTTTGGCAAGGTTTAAGGATGAATGACGGGTTCGATCTTTCTGATTTGAAGCGCCGGATGCAGGGGTCCATCGCCTCGCTGAAGCATGAACTTGGCGGGTTGCGCACCGGCCGCGCCTCGGCGAGCCTGATCGAGCCGGTCCACGTCGATGCCTATGGCCA
>JARLIV010000178.1 GCA_031291555.1 Methylovirgula sp.
CGCCGGTTGTGTCGTCGCGAGGCTCGTCACGGCGCATCTCCCTGGCTGATCTCGGCGCCGGTGATTTTCACGAAGGCGGTGCGCATGTCGGGCGCGCCGGTGCGCGCCAGGATTTCCGTGGCAAGGCCTTTTTCCAGCACCTTGCCTTGATGCAAAACGATGACGGAATCCGTCGGCGCGATCTCATCGATCAAATGCGTCGTCCAGAGCACGCCGAGGCCCTCGTCCGCGACGAGGCCGCGGACCTGCGCGATGATGTCGGCGCGGGCCTTGATGTCGAGGCCGACGGTGGCCTCGTCGAGCAACAGCAATTGCGGATGATGCAGAAAGGCGCGGGCGATTTCGACGCGGCGGATATAGCCGCCGGAAAGGTTGCGCACCTTTTCCTTGGCGCGATCGGCAAGCCCGGCGCGGGCGAGCACACCGGCCATGCGTCGCTTGGCCTCGAACGGGCCGATGCCGTGCAGCGCGGCGTGATAGATGAGATTTTGCGTGACGGTCAGTTCGAGATCGAGCGTGCGGGCCTGGAAGACGACGCCAAGCCGGCGCAGCGCCTCGCCGCTCTGCCGCACGACATCATAGCCGAAAATCTTAATCGCGCCGGTGCGCGTCACATAGAGCCGCGTGACCAGCGAAAACAACGTGCTCTTGCCGGCGCCGTTAAGCCCGAGCAGCACGGTGAAACTGCCCGGCGCCACGGTGAAGGAGACATTGTCGAGGGCTTTGCGCTTGCCGTAAAAATGCGTGACGCCAACGACCTCGAGCGCCGCCGGGCTGGCGGACGCCTGCGGCAGCGGCGCTCGCGCCGTTGGCGTTTCTTCCCGTTGAGCCAGTACTTCTGTCATTTACTACGCCTGGCAAATCCCATAGGCCCGCGCGGCTTTTATCACGCGAGGCGCGGGGATATCTATCACCGATGTGTCATCTGAAAACCGGCCGGTTTGTAAGATATTTGTTCAGACTGGGCTTTCGGCCGTGAGCAAGGCCAGCATCGAATCCTCATCCGCATGCGCCGCGACCGCCACATGCGGCAGATCGAGTTCGCGCAACGGCGCCGCGGCATCCTCGGAAATCGCGATATGGCGTAGAATGGCCGGATCGAAGCCCGCGGCTTCCAATAATTCTACAAAGATCGCCGCGCTCCGCCGTGAATAGTGCAAGACCGCGTCAACCGCGCCCGCATCGAGCGCGTCGAGAGCCTCATCGCTCAGCCATTCCGCCGCCTCGGCGGCATAGGTTTCGAGAAGCGTGAGCTTGAACCCGGCCGAAACGCAGGCATCTTCGAGATCGGGCTTGCGTTCGCGCCCGGCGAGATAAAGCGCCGTGCTGTAAGAGCGCAGATGCGCGATGAGCCTCGGCGCCAGATCCTTGACGTCGGCGGCGACACGTGCCGGCCCGGCAAAGCCCGCGGCGCGCGCGGCCTCCAGTGTCTTCTCGCCAACGAGGAACAAAGGCAGCAGCCGTTTCGTCTCCGGTGTCGGAAACTCGGGCTCGGTTTGCAGAGCCTCGAAGGCGCGGGCGCTTGTCGCGACAAGCACATCGATCGTGCCCCGCGGCCAGCGCGCGCCAGTCGGCGCGATGGTGGCGACGGGCGACAGCACGGCGTCGTGCCCGCGCGCGGCGAGCTTCACCACCGTCTCCAAGGCCTGCTCGACCGGCCGGGTGACGAGGGCCAGCACGTTCACCCCGCCAAGAAGCCGGGCGGCGCCTGCGCCAGTAGCTCGCGCGCGGCACTTTCGCCGAGATATATCGCCTCGGCCCGCGGCCCGCTGACCTCGGTCGCGAAGGATTCCGAACCGTCCGGGCGCAGGATGATCGCGCGCAAATGCAGGTGATCGCCGGCGAGCCAGGCGTGACCGCCGATCGGCGTGCGGCAAGAGCCGTCGAGCACCTGCAAGAGCGCGCGCTCGCAGGCCAAAGCAACGCCCGTCGCGGGATCGAGGATCGGCCGCAGCGCCGCCGCGACCGGCCCATCATCCCGGCGCGCGGTGATGCCGATCGCGCCCTGGCCGACCGCGGGAATGAAATCGGCGGGATCGAGCAGCCGCGTCGCCCGATCGGTAAGACCGAGGCGCTTCAGCCCCGCAATGGCCAGGATGGTCGCGTCGATCTCGCCGCGCGCGAGCTTGGCGAGGCGCGTCTCGACATTGCCGCGCAGGAGCGTGATGGCGAGGTCCGGCCGCAGCCTCAGCAGCATGGCACTGCGCCGCAGGGAGGCCGTGCCGACGATGCTGCCCGGTGGCAAAGCGCGGGGGTCCTCCGCCTTGCTGGATATCCAGGCGTCGCGCACATCCTCGCGCGGCAGATAGCCGGAGATTTCGAGGCCTTGCGGCAGGAAGGTCGGCAGATCCTTAGCCGAATGGACAGCGATATCGATGTCACAGCGTTCCAAGGCGCTGTCCAGCTCCTTGGTGAAGAGGCCCTTGCCGCCCGCCTCGGCGAGGGCGCGGTCCTGGATGAGATCGCCGCTCGTCTTGATGACGACGATATCCAGCTCCGGCGCCTGCGCGCCATGCGCATCCGCGAGCCTTTGCTTCACTTGTTCGGCCTGTGCCAGCGCCAGGGGGCTGCCACGCGTGCCAATTCTCAATCGCGCCGGAAGGGCGCTTGCCGCAGAAGAGCCAGGAATTGCCAATCCCTCATGATCTTAGGTTATCGTTGACGAGAGCGGGATGCGAAAAGGCGCTTCGCGGCTTTCGCATTGGAGGCGTGTTTTGCACCAAAAGCGGGCCTTATGGCCAGCCGGAGCAAATTCGGAAAAAGTTGATAGACTTTTTCGATCAAGATTTGCTCCAGTTTTTTAGTTTTGCGCGATTTCTTGTCGATCGCCGATTCCGGGCGATCGGAAAGCGCGCTAAGGGGCTTTAGTAGAAGCTGGATCAATACTATGCCTTTGCGGCGGAGCGGCGGCCAAGGCCAGTTTTCCCCAAGCCATTGAGATGTTTCATGCGTTTTCTCGGTATCGAAACCACCTGTGACGAGACGGCGGCGGCCGTCGTCGCATTGAAGCCCGAGGGCGGCGGGGACATCCTGGCCAATGAAGTTTTCAGCCAGATCGCCGAACACCAGGCCTATGGCGGTGTCGTGCCGGAAATCGCCGCCCGCGCCCATATCGAAGTGCTCGACCGGCTGATCCAGCGGGCGCTCGAAACGGCCAAAGTCGAGCTTTCCGACCTCGACGGCATCGCCGCCGCCGCGGGCCCCGGCCTGATCGGCGGGGTGATCATCGGCCTGACGGAGGGCAAGGCCCTCGCCCTCGCGGCGCGCAAACCCTTTGTCGCCATCAACCACCTCGAAGCCCATGCCCTGACCGCGCGGCTCGCCGGCGGGCTCGAATTTCCCTATCTGCTTCTGCTCGTCTCCGGCGGCCATACCCAGCTTGTCGCGGTGCGCGGCGTCGGCGATTACGTGCGGCTCGGCGCCACCGTCGATGACGCCGTGGGTGAGGCCTTCGACAAGGTCGCCAAAATGCTCGGCCTGCCCTATCCCGGCGGGCCGCAAGTCGAGCGCGAGGCGCTGAAGGGCGATGCGACGCGCTTCGACTTTCCGCGGCCGATGCTCGGCCGGCCGAAGCCGGATTTCTCCTTCTCGGGGCTCAAGACCGCCGTGCGGCTCGAAGCCGAAAAGCTCGCACCGCTGAACCCCAGCGCCGTGGCTGATCTCTGCGCCTCGTTCCAGGCCGCCGTAGTCGACACGCTCGTCGACCGGCTGCGCGCCGGCGTGCGCGTCTTCGGCGACAAGATCGGCCCCTGCCAGGCGATGGTCGTCGCCGGCGGCGTCGCCGCCAATTCGGCCATCCGCCGCGCGCTGATGCGCTTTTGCAGCGAGAGCGGCCTACGGCTCGTCGTACCGCCCATCGGGCTTTGCACCGACAACGGCGCGATGATCGCCTGGGCGGGCATCGAACGGCTGCGGCTCGGCCTCAGCGACGACATGACCTTCGCCGCGCGGCCGCGCTGGCCGCTCGACAGCGAGGCCGAAGCCCTGCATCACGGCAAAGCCTGAAGCGAACATGATGGCGCATAAAACCCATATCGCCGTGCTCGGCGCCGGGGCCTGGGGCACGGCGCTCGCCAACCTTGCCGCGCGCAACGCGGCCAAGGTTCATCTCTGGGCGCGCGACCCGAGCCATGCGGTCGAGATGGCGGCGACGGGCGTCAATGCCCGGCGCCTGCCCGGCGTTCCCTTGCCGGCCAATCTCGTGCCGACCGCCGCGCTCGCCGATGTCGCCAGCGCCGAGGTCATCTTTCTCGCCGTGCCGGCGCAAGCGGTGCGCCAGACCTGCCTCGCGCTGGCCGGCATGATCAGCACCGATGTGCCGCTGGTGATCTGCGCCAAGGGCATCGAGCGGACAAGCGGGCTTTTTCTCAGCGAAGTGATCGGCGAAGTCCTACCAGAGAATCCGCCCGCGGTGCTTTCCGGCCCGAGCTTCGCCGAGGATGTCGCCAAAGGATTGCCGACGGCGGTGACGCTCGCCGCGCGCAGCGAAGATGAGGCCGCAGAGCTCGCGCGCACGCTCGCTGCGCCCTGGTTCCGGCTCTATCATTCGCGCGACATCCGCGGCGTCGAAATCGGCGGCGCGGCGAAGAACGTGCTCGCCATCGCCAGCGGCATCGCCGCCGGGCGCGGGCTCGGCGCCAGCGCCGGGGCGGCGCTGATCGCGCGCGGCTTCGCCGAACTGTCGCGCTTCGGCCGCGCCTATGGCGCCGAAGCCGCGACTCTCGCAGGCCTCTCGGGCCTCGGCGATCTGGTGCTCACCTGCACTTCGGACCAATCGCGCAATTTCTCCTTCGGCTTCGCGCTGGGGCGCGGTAAGGAGATCGCCGCCGCGCGGGCGGACGGGCAGCTCACCGAGGGCGTCTTCACCGCCAGCGTGCTCGTCGATCTCGCGCATCGAAAAGCGGTCGACATGCCGATCAGCGAAGCCGTCGATGCGGTACTCGCCGAACGGATCGGCATCGACGCGGCGATCGAGGCGCTGCTGGCACGACCGGCAAAATCGGAATTGGCGCAGGCGCTTTCCAACGAAGAGTGATCCCAAATGGCGCATTGGCTGCTCAAGAGCGAACCCTCGGCCTGGTCCTGGCAACAGCAGGTCGAAGCCGGCGCCAAGGGCACCTGTTGGAACGGCGTGCGCAACCACAGCGCCAAGCTGCATCTGATGGCGATGAAGGTCGGCGAGGAGGCTTTCTTCTATCATTCCAACGAGGGCAAGGAGATCGTCGGCATCGTGACGATCATCAAGCCTTATTATCCCGACCCGACCGACGAAACCGGCAAGTTCGGCATGGTCGACGTGCGCGCCGAAAAACCGCTGAAACATCCGGTGACGCTCGAAGCGATCAAGGCCGAACCGCGGTTGAAGGACATGGTGCTCGTCAACAATTCACGCCTCTCGGTGCAGCCGGTAAGCGAGGCGGAATGGAAGCTCATCTGCAAGATGGGCGGGGTTTGACGCGTGACGGACATTGAGAACAATGATGCCGTCCCCTCTCCCCGTGAGCATCGCGAAACGGGGAGGGTGAGGGGCCAGGTGATTGGCCGCGATATTGAAGCAAATCACCTGGCCCCTCATCCTGTCCTTCTCCCCGCAAAAGCGGGGAGAAGGGACGCGCGGCTTACACTGCATTTACTCGTGGACGTTGCCCAAACTTGACGCTTTGTGCGCAAGCGGGCAGATGGGGTGCCTCTCGCGCCATCGCAGATTTCGCGTCGCCCCGCGCCAGCATTGAGTTCATAATGATCCGTTCCGCCCTGATGAATGTAATGACCGCCGCGGCGTTGAAAGCCGGGCGCGGCTTGAAGCGCGACCTCGGCGAAGTCGAGAATCTTCAAGTCTCGATCAAGGGGCCGGGCGATTTCGTCACCGCCGCGGACAGGAAATCCGAGAAAACCCTCTTCGACGAACTCTCCAAGGCGCGGCCGGGC
>JARLIV010000179.1 GCA_031291555.1 Methylovirgula sp.
CACGAGGCGGGCGAGCGGGCGCTACTCAATCTCGGTCACACCTTCGCCCATGCCT
Source organism: Methylovirgula sp. (assembly GCA_031291555.1). Lineage (GTDB taxonomy): Bacteria > Pseudomonadota > Alphaproteobacteria > Rhizobiales > Beijerinckiaceae > Methylovirgula. Next base: position 56 of record JARLIV010000179.1, read on the forward strand.
TCGAGCGCATCGTCCATTACGACAACCGCCGGCTGGTTCACGGCGAGGCCGTGGCGATTGGCTTGGCATGCGCCTTCCGCTTCTCCGCGGCGCGGGGGCTCGCGAGCCCGGCCGAGGCAGAGCGTGTCGTCGATCACCTGCGCACGGTCGGCCTGCCGACCGCGATCCGCGATATTCCGGATTGGGATGCGGATGAATCGACGATCCTCGAAGCCATGTTCCAGGACAAGAAAGTGCAGCGCGGGGTGCTGACCTTCATCCTGGCGCACGGGATCGGCCAAAGCTTCATCGCCCGCGATGTCGCGGCGGCGGACGTGCGCGCCTTTTTAGCGAGCGAACTCTAGCGCGCTTTCCGGCCGATGAATCATCGGCCGCGAAGAAATCGCGCCAACCTGATATGTTGAGCATGTCCTTATCGAAAAAGTCGTTCAACTTTTTTCGGGACATGCTCGAAAACGCTTTAAGACGGGAATCTCGATCATGCACGGCGTTCACGCCGAGGGAGTGACGCTCAATCTCTGGATTGCCGCCGCCATCGTCATCTTCTGCATTCTCATGGCGGCCTTCTTCAACGGCTCCGAAACGGCGCTGACCGCCGCCTCGCGCGCACGCATGCACGCGCTCGAAAAAGGCGGCAACCGGAATGCCTTGCGTGTCAACCGCCTGCTCTCCAAGCGCGACCGGCTGATCGGCGCCATCCTGCTCGGCAACACGCTCGTCAGCATCGGCTCCTCGGCATTTCTGACCAGCGTGCTCGAAGCCATCTTCGGCTATCGCGGCGTGATCTATGCCACCGGCCTGATGACGCTGCTCCTGCTCGTCTTCGCGGAAATCCTGCCGAAGACTTTGGCGATCAACTTCCCAGACCGGTTTTCGCTCACCGTCGCGCCGCTGATCGGATTCTTCGTCGCCGTCTTCGGGCCGGTGCTTGCCGCCATCGAAGCCTTGATCCAGGGCCTGCTGAAGTTCATCGGCATCGACACGAAGGTCCACCATGCGCTTTTGTCGGGCCATGAGGAACTGATGAGCACTGTCGATCTCATGCACCGGGAAGGCGGCGTGCAACGCACCGAACGCGACATGTTCGGCGGCCTGCTCGAGCTGCGCGAACTCGTTGTCGAGGACGCGATGGTTCACCGGACGAAAATGTACACGATCGACGCCGATCTGCCGCCGCATGAATTTCTTCATGCGGTGGTCGATTCGCCCTATTCGCGCGTGCCCATCTGGCGCGGCGAGCCCGACAACATCATTGGCGTATTGTACGCCAAGGATCTCCTGCGCGCGATCGAGGACTCAGGCGGCGACATCTCGCATCTCAAGATGGAGGATGTCGCGCTCGACGCCTGGTACGTGCCGAACACGACGAGTCTGCAAGACCAGTTGCAAGCCTTCCTCAAGCGCAAGACCCATTTCGCGCTCGTCGTCGACGAATACGGCGTTGTCCTCGGACTCGTCACGCTGGAGGATATTCTCGAGGAGATCGTCGGCGACATTTCCGACGAGCACGACCCGGTCGCTCTCGGCGTGCGGCAGAATGCTGACGGCTCCGTCACCGTCGAAGGTTCGGTGCCGATCCGCGACTTGAACCGCGTCATGGGCTGGCAATTGCCGGACGAGGAGGCGACAACCATCGCCGGCCTCGTTATCCACGAGGCCCGCGCCATCCCCGAAGTCGGGCAGGTCTTCACCTTTCACAATTTCCGCTTCGAGGTGCTCCGCAAGATCCGCAACCGGCTCACCACGCTGCGCGTCACGCCGCTCGGCGGGCCGCAGGCCCCCGCGCCGACCTAGATCGCGACGCGTCGAGAAAGACGCAGGGACATCGCACGGCCTTCCGCCTTTTCCGGAATCCTGTAGTCTGCCCTGCAACCAAAGGGGGCGGCCATGTCCACCAACACCTTGTCGTTTCGCTACGCTCTGGAGAAGCAGCCGCCGCGCACAGGTTCCGGCGGGATCACGCGCGGCGCATCGGTGCATCAGTTCCCGGCGAGCATCGGCATCGCCGGCGTCTCCATGCGTCTCCCACCCGGCGTGATGCGCGAACTCCACTGGCACGCCAATGCCGCCGAATGGGCCTATGTCGTCTCCGGCAATTGCCGCACGACGATTCTCCACCCGGAAGGCGGCGCGGCGACTGACACTTTCGGCCCGGGCGATGTCTGGTATTTTCCGCGCGGCTGGGGCCACTCGATCCAGGGCCTCGGGCCGGGCGAATGTCACTTCATCCTGATCTTCGATAACGGCGATTTCTCCGAGGATCACACGTTCAGCCTCACGGATTGGCTGTCGCGTACGCCGCCGGAGGTGCTGACGCAGAGCCTCCACCTCTCGGCCGCCGAGGTCGCGCTGCTGCCCAAAGGTGAGGTCTATTTCGCCGCAGGCCCGGTCCCCGACGACCGCTCGCCAAACGCCACTCCGCGCGCCGAGCCCGCGCTGCTTACGACGCATCGCTATCCGCTTGGCGCGCAGCAGCCACGCCGCGTCCCCGGCGGCGGCCTGCAGCGCACCGTCACCGTCAAGGAATTCCCGATCTCGACCAGCATGGCTGGTTCGCTGCTCGAGATCGAGCCCGGCGCAATGCGCGAGCTCCATTGGCACCCCAACGCCGATGAATGGCAATATTATCTCGAAGGCAGAGGCGAGATGGCCGTCTTCCTCGCCCAGGGCAATGTGGTGAAGGAGGAGTTCGAGGCAGGCGATATCGGCTACGCCCCGATGGGCGCCGGCCACTATATCCGAAACACCGGCGCCACCGTCCTCAAGGTTCTCGTCGGCTTCAACAGCGGCCACTATCAAGCGAACGACCTCTCGGCCTGGCTCGCCACAAACCCGCTCGACGTGCTTGCCACCAATCTCGGCATTCCGCGGGAAATCGCAGCGAAGCTTCCGCAGGGTCAAGCTTTTTTCGTGCCGGGCTAGAGGCGCTCCCCTGCGAGATGGCTTCGCCAGGCGGCGCTCAGCGAAAAGCCACCTTCAGCACTTCGTAGCTCTTGCCGCCGCCGGGCGTGTTGACCTCGACAGAATCGCCGACCTTTTTGCCGATCAATGCGCGCGCGGTCGGCGAGGTGATCGAGACGCGGCCGGATTTCACATCGGCCTCGCTCTCGCCGACGATCTGATAGACCTTCTTCTCCTCCGTATCCTCGTCGACAAGGGTGACCGTCGCGCCGAACTTGACCGTATTGCCGGAGAGCTTCGAAATGTCGATAACCTCCGCGCGGGAGAGCTTATCCTCCAATTCCGCGATCCGGCCCTCGTTCAGCGATTGGGCCTCCTTGGCGGAATGATATTCGGCATTCTCCGACAGGTCGCCATGCGAACGCGCCTCGGCGATCGCCTGGATGATGCGCGGGCGCTCCACCTGCTGGCGATGCTTCAGCTCCTCCGACAAAGCTGAATAGCCCAGCGCGGTCATCGGAATCTTTTCCATTCTCTCGATCTCTTCCTATGCTGGCGATCGCCGCCGTTCGTTGAAATTCGATGTTCTGGCCGCCCGCGGCTGAACCGCGGCGGATAGCAACCCCGGCGGACGCACCAGGCGCGCCCGCTGTTCCACGATTTCCCGAAACAGGATCTTGCGCCGCGCGCTCATCCCGGCGCGGCGGCAGCCGGATCAGATAATCTAACCCATTCTTCCCGCGAAAAGCGATCGTTGCAATTGCAAATCGGAGCGCGCACGGGCCTACCCCAGCGCCCGTGACCGAACGCCGCGCCGGCGCCCCGCCGCGGCGGCGGGCGGGGGCAGTCACCATGGGAAAATACGATGCTAATTCAGGAACTTATTCAGTTATTTCCACAACCGTCGGCAAAATAATCCTGCAGCGGCTTCACCTCCAGATCGCCCGCCTTATAGGCGACGATCGCCTCCGTAGCGGCAATCGCCCCGGCAAGCGTTGTATAATAAGGGACTTTATGCAGCAGAGCCGCGCGGCGCAGGGAACGCGAATCGGCGAGGGCCTGCGCCCCCTCGGTGGTGTTGAAGACGAGCTGGACGCTGCCGTTCTTAATCGCATCGACGATATGCGGGCGCCCCTCGGACACTTTGTTGACCTTCTGGGTCGCGATGCCCTGGCCTTCGAGGAAGCGGGCCGTGCCGCCCGTCGCGCAGAAGGTGAACCCGAGCCCGAGCAATTGCTTGATCGCCGGTACGATCCGCGGCTTGTCGGTATCGCGCAGCGACACGAAGACGGTGCCGCTGACCGGCACTTTGGTGCCGCCGCCAAGCTGACTCTTGGCGAAGGCGATGGCGAAGGACGTGTCGAGGCCGATGACCTCGCCGGTCGAGCGCATTTCCGGCCCCAGAACGGTATCGACGCCGGGGAAGCGCGCGAAGGGAAACACGGCTTCCTTCACGCCCACGTGGTTGAGCGGCTTCGGCGCGAGGCGGAAGCTCGCGAGACTCTCGCCGGCCATGACCCGCGCCGCGATCTTGGCGATCGGAATGCCGATCACCTTGGCGACGAAGGGCACGGTGCGCGAGGCGCGGGGGTTCACCTCAAGCACGTAAATCTCGTCGTCCTTCAGTGCGAGCTGCACGTTCATCAGGCCGCCGACATTGAGCGCAAGCGCCAGCCTGCGGGTCAAATCCTCGATCCGCGCGATCGTCTCCGGCGCAAGCGAACGCGGCGGCAGCGAGCAGGCGCTGTCGCCGGAATGGATGCCCGCCTCCTCGATATGTTCCATGATGCCGCAGATGAACACATCCTTGCCGTCGCAGAGCGCATCGACATCGATCTCGACCGCATCCGAGAGATAGCGGTCGAAGAGCAGCGGATTCTTGCCGAGGACGGTGTTGATCTGGCCGGTCTTGTCGTTGGGATAGCGCGCCTTGACATCCGAGGGCACGAGCCCGGGCAGCGTCTCGAGCAGATAATCGTCGAAGGTCGAGGCATCGTGGATGATCGCCATGGCCCGCCCGCCGAGCACATAGGAAGGTCGCACGACGAGTGGCAGGCCGAGATCGGCGGCGACGAGGCGCGATTGCTCGACCGAATAGGCGATGCCATTCATCGGCTGTTTGAGGCCAAGCTTGTCGAGCAGGCGCTTGAAGCGGTCGCGGTCCTCGGCAAGGTCGATCGAATCAACACTGGTGCCGAGAATCGGAATTTCCGCTTGCTGCAAGGCGGAGGCGAGCTTCAGCGGCGTCTGGCCGCCGAACTGGACGATGGCGCCGTGCAGCCGGCCGGCCGAGCGCTCGACCGAGAAAATTTCCAACACGTCCTCGGCCGTGAGCGGCTCGAAATAGAGCCGGTCGGACGTATCGTAATCCGTCGAGACCGTCTCCGGATTGCAATTGATCATGATCGTCTCATAGCCCGCCGCGCGCAGCGCGAAACTCGCGTGGCAGCAGCAATAGTCGAATTCGATGCCCTGGCCGATGCGGTTCGGGCCGCCGCCGAGGATGACGATCTTCTCCCGCATCGAGGGCCGCGCCTCATCGGCGGGAACGCCGGCGAAGGGTGCCTCGTAGGTCGAATACATATAGGCTGTGGGCGAGGCGAATTCGGCGGCGCAGGTATCGATCCGCTTGAAGAGCGGGCGCACGTCGAGCCGGTGCCGCAGCGCCCGCACGCTCGCCTCGTCCGTGCCCGCGAGCGTCGCGAGCCGCGTGTCGGAAAAGCCCGCCGCCTTCAGCATCCGCAGATTGTCGGCATCCTCCGGCAGGCCAAAGGCGCGGACCTTCTCTTCGAGATCGACGATCTCCTTGATGCGGGCGAGGAACCAGCGGTCGATCTTGCAAGCGTCGTAGATCTCGTCGAGGCTCATGCCGTAGCGCAGCGCCTGGGCGACGACGAGCAGCCGGTCCGGCGTCGGCCGGCCGAGCGCGGCGCGCAAAATCTTCTTGTCGTCCTCGCGCGCGATGCCCTCGATCTCGGTTTCATCGAGGCCGGTCAGGCCAGTTTCGAGCGAGCGGAGCGCCTTTTGCAGGCTCTCGGCGAAGGTACGGCCGATCGCCATGGCCTCGCCCACCGATTTCATCGCCGTCGTCAGCAGCGGCTCGGCGCCGGGGAATTTCTCGAAAGCGAAGCGCGGCACCTTGGTGACGATGTAATCGATCGTCGGCTCGAAGGAGGCCGGGGTCGCGCCGCCAGTGATGTCGTTGGCGATCTCGTCGAGCGTATAGCCGACGGCCAATTTGGCCGCGACCTTGGCGATCGGAAAGCCGGTCGCCTTGGAGGCGAGCGCGGAGGAGCGCGAGACGCGCGGGTTCATCTCGATGACGACGAGGCGACCGTTCTCGGGGTCGACGGCGAATTGCACATTCGAACCGCCGGTCTCGACGCCGATCTCGCGCAAAACCGCGATCGAGGCATCGCGCATCACCTGATATTCCTTGTCGGTGAGCGTCAGCGCCGGCGCGACAGTGATCGAATCGCCGGTGTGGATGCCCATCGGATCGATGTTCTCGATCGAGCAGATGATGATGCAATTGTCCGCCTTGTCGCGGACGACCTCCATCTCGAATTCCTTCCAGCCCAGCACGCTCTCCTCGACCAGCACTTCATTGGTCGGCGATGCGTCGATGCCGCGCTCGATGATCTCGATGAATTCCTGTTTGTTATAGGCGATGCCGCCGCCGGTGCCGCCGAGCGTGAAGGAGGGTCGGATGATGGCCGGCAGGCCGATGTCGTCCAGCGCCTCCAGCGCCTGCGACAGAGTCTTGATCTGATGCGAGCGCGGCGTCGAAAGGCCGATGCGCGACATCGCCTCGCGGAAACGCTCGCGATCCTCCGCCTTGTCGATGGCCTCGGCGGTCGCGCCGATCAGCTCGATATTGTATTTGTCGAGCACGCCCATCTTCTTCAGCGAGAGCGCGCAATTGAGCGCCGTCTGGCCCCCCATGGTCGGCAGCAGGGCGAAGCCGCCCGGCGCCGCGTCCCGCTCCTTGGCGATGATCTTGGCAACGACCTCGGGCGTGATCGGCTCGACATAGGTGCGGTCGGCCAAATCCGGGTCGGTCATGATCGTCGCCGGATTGGAATTGACGAGGACGATGCGATAGCCCTCCGCCCGCAACGCCTTGCAGGCCTGGGTGCCGGAATAGTCGAATTCGCAGGCTTGGCCGATCACGATGGGACCGGCGCCAATGATCATAATGGTCGAAATATCCGTCCGGCGGGGCATAGGTCGGTTGAATCTCCTCGTCCGGGCGCGCCGGAAAGGC
>JARLIV010000180.1 GCA_031291555.1 Methylovirgula sp.
CTGGCGGAGCTCGACAAGCTGACCCCGCTCGCGCCGCTGCACGAGCCGCATAATCTCGCGCCCATCCGCGCCATCCTTGCCGCGCGACCGGATTTGCCGCAGGTCGCCTGTTTCGACACAGCCTTTCATCATTCCATGCCGCGGGTCGCGACCCGCTTCGCCTTGCCGCGCGACTATGAGGCGGAGGGCGTGCGCCGCTATGGTTTTCACGGCCTTTCCTATGAATATATCGCGCTGCGGCTGCGCGCCTTGGCGCCGCATCTAGCTAATGGCCGCGTCATCGCCGCCCATCTTGGAAACGGTGCAAGCCTTTGTGCGATGCTCGCGGGCCGCAGCATCGATACGACAATGGGCTTCACCGCGCTCGACGGGCTCATGATGGGCACGCGTTGCGGCAATCTCGATCCCGGCGTCATCCTCTATCTCGAGCAACAGCGTGGGCTCGACGCAAAGCAAGTCGAGGATATCCTCTACCGGCGCTCCGGCCTGCTCGGCGTCTCCGGCATCGCGAGCGACATGCGTACGCTCGAAGCCAGCAACGACCCGCGCGCGAAAGAAGCCATAGAGCTCTTCGTTTACCGGATCGTGCGCGAAGTCGGCGCACTGACGAGTTCGCTCGGCGGTCTCGACGCCCTCGTCTTCACCGCGGGCATTGGCGAACATTCGCCGGAGATTCGCGCGCGCGTCTGCGCCGGATTGGACTGGCTCGGCGTCAAGCTCGATCTTGAGGCCAATCACGGGAACGCAATAAATATCGGCGATAAGCAAAGCCGCGTCGCGGTCTGGGCGATCCCGACTGACGAGGAAGCAATGATCGCGCGGCATACGCGCGACACGGTTGGCGCGCCCGCGCCGGCTTTTTAAGGGAGGAAAACCCAGGAGAAAAGCTCCGGTTCGCGCCGGAGCGTTTAGCTTGCGTGTGCAGGAGGGCGAAGCGCGAAGGATTGGACATGACCCATTCGACCTCACTTGCGCATCCCGCCCCTCTCGTCGATTTGCGTGGCAAGCACGGCCTTGTCATCGGCATTGCCAATGAGCACAGCATCGCCGCCGGCTGCGCCGAGGCCTTTACGCGGGCAGGTGCGCGGCTCGCCGCAACCTATCTCAACGCCAAGGCCGAACCTTTCGTTCGAGTGGTGACCGACCGGCTGGACTGCGACCTGGTGCTGCCTTGCGACGTGCGCGAGCCGGGCCAGCTCGAAGCCGTGTTCGAAGCCGTGAAAGAAGAATGGGGCCGTCTCGACTTTTTGCTCCATTCCATCGCTTTCGCGCCCGCGGAGGATTTGCATAGCCGGGTGACCGATTGCTCCGAAAAGGGCTTCGATGTCGCGATGAACATTTCCTGCTATTCCTTCATCCGCATGGCGCATCTTGCCGAGCCTTTGATGCAGGATGGCGGCTGCCTGCTCGCCGTCACTTTCTATGGCTCAGAGCGCGTGGTCGAGCATTACAATTTGATGGGGCCGGTCAAGGCCGCGCTTGAAAGTTCGATGCGCTATGTCGCCGCCGAGCTCGGGCCCAAGGGCATTCGCGCCCACGCCATTTCGCCAGGCCCTATTCGCACGCGCGCGGCGAGCGGCATCGATCAGTTCGATCAGCTCCTCGATGAGGCGGCGGCCCGCGCGCCCGAGCATCATCTCGTCGAGATCGAAGATGTCGGAAACCTTGCCGCCTTTCTCGTCAGCGATGCGGCGGAGCGGATCACCGGGACGATCATTCCGGTCGATGGCGGTGCGCATCTGACGGCGTGAGGGAGCGGGCGAGGCGGCGCGCGCGGGCCTCCGGTCCGCTCCGCTTCATTCGCGCCAGGGTCGATTAATCGCCAACAGCGATCATCACGTCGGACGCCTTGATGAGCGCGTGCACGCTCTCGCCGAGCTTGAGGCCGAGTTCTTCGACCGCTTCGTTGGTGATGGAGGCGGTCAATATCGTGCCCCCGGCGATCGCGACGCGCACATGCGCGGTTGTCGCCCCTTCCTTGATCTCGACGATCTTGCCGGGGATGAAATTGCGTCCAGAAATTTTCATCGTTGTTCCTCCTCGGTTGGCGCAGCAGGCAAAATATAGGGCTTTGTCCGCTTTTTTGCGAAGGCCTCGCTTACGCTTCCCCATCCCATAGGTTGCAAACGCGCAACAGCGCGCGGCAAAATGCACCTGTCCGCCGCCAGAAGTGCATTTGCGCGTTCTCTGTGCATGACATTTGTGCCTATCGTTCTCATGCGGCGTTCCGCACCACCAACTCAATGGAGGTGGAGCATGATAGACCCGAAGACAAATTCGCCCGTTCTCCAGACTTTGCAGGAGGTTGCGACCTCCGCAGCGGAAATGGCCGAAATGCAGCGGCGGCGTTTTTCGCATCTTCTTGGCGTATGGAAAGAACCGCGGGATCTGCGTGTGCAGGTCGCCCTGGTCGCGTTGGAAGACCGGCGGATGGCGGCGCGCAGGAAAATTCTCGCCGAGCTTTATCGGCTGGATCGGCTTCACTGAGCTTTGGCCAAATGGTGAGGCTCTTTGACGTGAGCGTAGATGCGCGGTGGGCACCGCGCAGGAATGTTGTGCAGGCTAACTTGCTCTCGGTCGTCTTTGCCGGCCGAGAGCTTTTTGTCGTGACGTCCCGGCAGGTGCGCGATGCGCTTGCCTTTTGAGCCTTAAATCGCGCCGTGCGGCACTCTCCCGGTCCCGAAGAGCTTGAGTTTTGCTGTGGCGATGCTCTAGATCGCGATGCGGGCGCATCGCTTTCTTCCTAAGCGAGAAGATGACGAGCAAAGCGAGGCGGATGAGGGGTTACGATCCTTCAGAACTTTGCAAAGGGACAACCCCTCACCCGGTCGGTTCCGCCGACCACCCTCTCCCCCTGGGGGAGGTTCGGCCAGCCTGAATGAATTGAGTCCAGACCCTAGCCCAAGCCTGGCGTTCCCCCTGAGCCGGCGAGACCGATGAGCCCGCAAGTATGAGCCCGCAAGAAAAATCCTTGTTCATGACCTTTCTGATGACGCCCGACATGGCCAATTTCTCCGGCCATGTGCATGGCGGCGCTATCCTGAAGATTCTCGATCAGGTCGCTTACGCCTGCGCGGCGCGCTATTGCAAAAGCTATGTCGTCACCGCCTCGCTGGATCAGGTGATCTTCCGCGAGCCGATCGAGGTCGGCGAGCTCGTCACTTTCAAGGCAAACGTCAATTACGTCGGCCGCTCGTCGATGGAGATCGGCATCAAGGTCGTCGCCGAGAATTTGACGACGAAGGCATCCCGCCATGCGATCTCGTGCTACTTCACCATGGTCGCCAAGGGGCCGGACGGCAAAGCCATCGACGTGCCGCCCCTCCTGATCGAGACCGATCTCGATCGCCGTCTCTTCGAGGCCGGCAAGATGCGCAAGGAAATGCGCGACGAAATCGTCGAGCGGAACCGCAAGCTCCACGTCGGCATGCCGGATTAGACAGACGCTTGTTTAGCGTCGCTCGTTTTCCCGCAGGCGATGCACGTCATGGACGATGATGCCGCTCTCCGGCATTTGCAGCCAGGCATGATGCATCAGCGTGCGCCTGGTGTCCTCGTAGCCGCTCTGCCAGTGCTCGCGCATCGACGTACCCGAGAAGTCATAATCCTTGGCGTGGCCTTCGTAGGCCTTCTGCTGGTAGATGAGATGCAGAATGGTGATGTCCGGCATTTCGGCGAGTTCGTCGCGCAGCTTGCGGTCGGCGTCGCTCAGCAGATGGTCCGGCATTTTCGCCAATGCTTCGTAAGCATGATTCTTCCAAGCCCGCAGACGCTGATACATGTCGGTGTTGTAGCGTGTGCGCGAGGAATACATGATGTCCTTGTGGCGGCCGAGAACGTCGGCCATGTCGCGCGGCAATTCGCCTTGCGCTGAGAACAAATCGACCTGGAAGACAAGCGTGTTGCGCAGATCGTCCTGGTCGAGCAGATGCTGCAGCGGCGTGTTCGAGACGATGCCGCCGTCCCAATAATAATCGGTGCCGATTTTTACCATCGGCAGAGCCGGCGGCAGCGCGCCCGAGGCCATGATGTGTTCCGGCCCAATGATCTCGTTGCGATTGTCGAAATAAATGAAATTGCCGGACTGAACGTTCACCGCGCCGACGGCAAAGCGTGTGTTCCTGTCGTTGATCAGCGAGAAGTCGACGAATTCCCGCAACGTATCGCCAAGCGGCGTGGAATCGTAGAAGCTCGTCGCCGCCTTGGCGCCCGAAGCGTTGAGCCAGGGGTTGACCTCATGCGGCTTGAAGAATCCCGGCTGGCCGAGCGTCATGGTCATCATCGCGCTCGTCGCGTTGCGAGCACGGCGATAGATGTCGCCATCCGGCGTATAGGCCCAGACATGCCGGTCGGTGATCTTCTGCCAGAAGGCGCGCAGTCTATCGAGCCGCTCTTCGCGCGGATTGCCGGCGATGATCGCGGCATTGATTGCGCCGATGGAGACGCCGGTAACCCAGTCCGGTTCGATATTGGCTTCATGCAGCGCTTCGTAGACGCCAGCCTGGTAGGCGCCGAGCGCGCCGCCACCCTGAAAAATCAGCGCGATTTGGTCGCAGTGCTCGGGGCGCCAGCCGAGGTTCTTGGCGGGCGCCCTGGAAGGCCGGCCAGGTTCGCCAGGATTGAAAGGGGCTTTGGCGTCCACGTCTTGTCTCCGCACCCAGGCTAGGCAGGCGCGATTGCAGGAATGTGACGCTTCCTCGTCACACCATTTTCAAGGTAAATCGCCAGAAGCGGAGCGTTGACGTGGGTGCGGCATCAGACTTGCTGCCCCTTTTGCAGCTGAAGGAATTCACCATGCGCGCCGAAGAAATCCTGCAACTGCCGTCCATGCCGCTCGCCGGGCCGAGCTATCCCAAGGGGCCGTATCGCTTCGTCGATCGCGAATATATGGTCATCACCTATGAGACGGATCCCGAAGTCGTCCGCCAGCAATTGCCGGAACCGCTCGAACCGCTCGACAAGCCGCTTGTCTCCTATGAATGGATCAACATGCCGGATTCCTCCGGCTTCGGCAGCTATACGGAAAGCGGGCTGGTGATCCCGTGCAAATTTCAGGGCGAGGACGTCAATTTCGTCAGCCAGATGTATCTTGACGACGATCCGCCGATCGCCGGCGGGCGCGAGATCTGGGGCTTCCCGAAGAAATATGCGCATCCGAAGCTGCGGGTCATCAAGGATACGCTGACCGGCACGCTGCACTATAGCGAGCAGCTCGTCGCGCTCGGAACGATGGGCTACAAGCATGAGGCGATGGCCGGCAACGGCGAGCGCACGACGGCGATCCTGTCCAAGACGCAGGTCAATCTCAAGATCATTCCCGGCGTCGACGGCGGCCACGGCATCTGCCAGCTTGTCGCCTATAACCTCACCGACATCACAGTGAAGGGTTCCTGGCTCGGCCCGGCGCGGCTGCATCTCGTACCGCATGTCAATGCGCCGGTCGGGGACTTTCCGGTGCGCCACATCGCCGGCGCGCACCATTTCATCGCCGACCTCAGTCTGCCCTATGGCCGCGTCATCCACGACTATCTGAAGCCATAAATTAGCTTTTTTCAATCATTTACCTGCATCGGCCGGGGGCAGGGCGGGCTCTCGGCCGGCGCGTACGTAGTCAGGGAAATGAATCCGCGCTAGAGCATGTCCCCCGCGCTGGCATGGGCCAGGGCGCTCTTGAATTTTCGCGGAACCCTCGATGTCAGAACCCAAAGTCGCGCTCATCACCGGCGTCACCGGTCAGGATGGGGCGCTTCTCGCCGAACTCCTGCTCAGCAAGGGCTATATCGTCCACGGCATCAAGCGCCGTTCCTCGCTCATCAATACGGACCGGGTCGATCATCTCTATCAGGACCCGCACGAGGCCAATGTCCGGTTCTTCATGTATTACGGCGACCTGACCGATGCGACCAACCTGATCCGCATCGTCCAAGAGGTTCAGCCCGACGAGATTTACAATCTCGCCGCCCAGAGCCATGTGCAGGTAAGCTTCGAGACGCCGGAATATACCGCCAATTCCGATGCGCTCGGCACGCTCCGGCTGCTGGAAGCCATCCGCATCCTCAATCTCGGCGGCAGGACGCGCTTCTATCAGGCCTCGACCTCGGAGCTCTACGGCAAGGTCCAGGCGGTGCCGCAGGACGAGAAGACGCCCTTCTATCCGCGCTCGCCCTATGCCGCGGCCAAGCTCTACGCCTATTGGATCACGGTCAATTACCGCGAAGCCTATGGCATGCATGCCTCGAACGGCATTCTGTTCAATCACGAAGGGCCGACGCGAGCAGAGACGTTCGTCACCCGCAAGATCACCCGCGCCGTCGCAGCGATCCAGCTCGGCCTCCAGAACAAGCTCTATCTCGGTAATCTCGACGCCAAGCGCGATTGGGGTCATGCGCGCGATTATGTCGAGGGCATGTGGCGCATCCTCCAGCAGCCGGAGCCGGATGATTATGTCCTTGCGACCGGCGAGGCACATTCGGTGCGCGAATTCGTCGAGCGCGCCTTCGCCGAGATCGGCATCGAGATCGCCTGGCGCGGCAGCGGTGTCGAGGAGCAGGGCTTCGACGCCAAGACGGGCCGGGTGCTGGTCGAGATCGACCCAGAATATTTCCGCCCGACGGAGGTCGATTTCCTGCTCGGCGATGCCTCGAAGGCGCGCGCCAAGCTCGGCTGGGTTCACAAGACGAGCTTTGCCGATCTGGTGAAGGAAATGGTCGCGAGCGATCTCGTCTTGATGAAGAAGCGTGGCCATATATAGGGCGTGTCGGTCACAGGGACGGGAGCGAATTCACGCATGAAGCCATCGCGCATTTTCGTCGCCGGTCATCGCGGCATGGTCGGCTCCGCGCTGGTCCGCCGGCTCGCGGGGGAGAATGTCGAGATCCTGACCGCCTCGCGCACCGAAATAGACCTGCGCGAGGCCGACAAGGTCAGCAGCTTTCTGCAGAGGGAAAAGCCCGACGCGATCATCCTCGCCGCGGCGAAGGTCGGCGGCATTTTGGCCAACGACACCTATCCGGCGGAATTTTTGCGCGACAATCTGGTCATCGAGGCGAATGTCATCCACGAGGCGCATCGCGCCGGGGTCGACCGGCTCGTCTTTCTCGGCTCGTCCTGCATCTACCCGAAATTCGCGCCGCAGCCGATCAGCGAGGATGCGTTGCTGACCGGCCCGCTGGAGCCGACCAACGAATGGTATGCGATCGCCAAGATCGCTGGCATCAAGCTCTGCCAGGCCTATCGCCGGCAATATGGCCGCCATTACATTTCGGTCATGCCGTGCAATCTCTATGGGCCGAACGACAATTTCGATCTCGCGACGAGCCATGTGCTGCCCGCCCTGATCCGCAAGTTTCATGAGGCGAAGGTCTCGGGCCGCGACGAGGTCGTGATCTGGGGGACCGGCACGCCCTTGCGCGAATTTCTGCATGTCGACGATCTTGCCGACGGCACAATCTTCCTGCTCAACAATTACGACGGCGCCGAGCCGGTGAATTGCGGCGCGGGTTTCGATCTTACGATCCGCGAGCTTGCTGAGAAGATCGCCCACGCCGTCGGCTTCGAAGGCCGCCTTGTCTTCGATACGTCGAAGCCGGACGGAACGCCGCGCAAGCTCATCGATTCGAGCCGCATCCAGGCGCTTGGGTGGAAGCCGCGCATCGGCCTCGATGAAGGCATTGCCAGCACCTACCAATGGTTCCTGGAAGCGCAGGCCAGCGAATTGGCGCCGGGCTGAGGCGCCTTTTGATTCAATGAAGTCCAAGCCGCGCTTGCGGCGCTGAAATGCCCTCAGTCCCCTTGACTTCACTTATTCTATAGAAATAATAATATTATGTAGCCCTGGAAAAGGAGGCGTCCTTGTCAGTTTTGCGCGAGGTTCTGCAAGCCAATGCGGCTTATGCTGCCGATTTTGGCGATAAGGCCAAACTGCCTCTACCACCCGGGCGGCGGTTCGCTATCCTAACCTGCATGGATGCGCGGCTCGATCCGGCGAAATATGCCGGGCTTGCGGAGGGCGATGCGCATGTCATCCGTAATGCCGGCGGCCGGGCGAGCGATGATGCCATCCGTTCTCTCGTCATCTCCTATAAGCTGCTTGGCACGCGCGAATGGTTCGTAATCCATCACACGGATTGCGGCATGCAGCTTTTCACCGATGAGATCATCGGCGATCTGCTCGACAAAAGCCTGACGACGGCGACGATTGACGAGCACGGCTGGCACGACCACGGCCACGGGCCGGGCAGCGTGCATGGGCATTACGTAAAATGGCTCACCATCAAGGATCTTGAGGCGAGCGTCGTCGAGGATGTCGCGCGCATCCGCTCCCATCCTCTCGTGCCGTCGAATATTCCGATCTATGGCTATATCTACGACGTTCGCAGCGGCCGTCTGATCGAAGTGCCGGAAGCCTCGAAGCTCGGCGTCGCCGCCTGATGTGAATCATTCCGCAGGGGTTGGCGCCGCCTGCGGCGGCAGGCTGCGCCGTGTCCGGCCGGTGAACATCTCCTGCACTCGGTCGAGAAGCAGATAGAGGACTGGCGTCGTGTAGAGCGTCAGCATCTGGCTCACAATCAGGCCGCCGACGATCGAAATGCCGAGCGGCCGGCGGATTTCGCCGCCCTCGCCAAAGCTCAGCGCCAGCGGCACCGCGCCGAGAATGGCAGCCGCCGTCGTCATCATGATCGGCCGGAAGCGTAGAATGCAGGCCTGGAAGATCGCGTCGCGGGCGCTCATTCCCTCGTCCCGCCGCGCCACGATGGCGAAATCGACCATCATGATCGCATTCTTCTTGACGATACCGATGAGCAGGATGACGCCGATCAGCGCGATGATGCTGAAATCTGTCTTGAACAGGAGAAGGGCCAGAAGCGCGCCGACGCCGGCGGAGGGCAGGGTCGAAAGGATCGTGATCGGATGGATATAGCTCTCGTAGAGCACGCCGAGCACGATATAGACCGCCGCCAGCGCCGCGAGGATCAGCAGCGGCTCATTGGCGAGCGAAGCCTGGAAGATCGCCGCCGCGCCTTGCGCGCTGCCGTGGATGTCCGCTGGAAGGCCGACGTCGCGCACAGCCCGTCCGATCTCGGCCGTCGCATCGCCAAGCGAAGCGCCGGGCCTGAGATTGAAGGAGATGGTCGAGGCGACGAAAAGGCCGGAATGATCAACCGAGAGCGGCGTGTGGCCGTGTTTGAAGTGGGCGAAGGCGACGAGCGGAACCATGGTCTCGACGCGCGTGGCGACGGGTGAACCGGCGGAGGTGCTGCCATGGCCGGTGGCCGCGATGGCGTTGATCGAGGCGTCGCGCGCGGTGTTGATTTCAGAAGTGGCGCTCGTCGTTGTGGTGGCCGAGGTCGAACTGGTCGCTGACGCCGTCTCTGCGACAGTTCCCGATGGCAGCGCGCTTGTCTGGGTACCGCTTGGATTGCCGCCGGAGGTGCTGACGAAAATCCCCTTGAGAGATGACGGGTCTTGCCAATAACGCGGCGCGACCTCCATGACGACGTGATATTGATTGATCGCACTATAGATGGTCGAGACCTGCCGTTGGCCGAAGGCATCGTAGAGCGTATCGTCGATCTGGTAGGGCGTAATGCCGAGGCGCGAGGCGGTATCGCGGTCGATCTGAACGAAGGTCTCGAGCCCGGCCTGCTGCAAATCGGAGTTCACGTCCGTCAGAACCTTGCTCTTCTGCAAGGCGGCGACGAGCTTCGGCGTCCATTTGTTCAATTCTTCGGGCGAGTCTCCTTGCAGCGTATATTGATATTGCGCGGCGCTCGCCCGGCCGCCCGCGTGAATGTCCTGCACCGCCTGAAGGTAGAGCAGCGCCCCCGGGATGGACGCCAACTTGTGACGCAGCCGGTTGATCACTTGATCCGCCGAAACATCGCGATGTGTGAGCGGCTTAAGGGCCACGTAGACGGAGCCGGTGTTGGTGCTGGAGGCGGGGCCGCCGCCGCTGCCGCTGCCGATGAAGCCGACGATGCTCTCGACCGCAGGATCGGCCTGAACGATCGCCATCAACTGCGCCACCTTCTTTTCCATCGCTTGGAAGGAGATGCTCTGGTCGGCCTGGATGGTGCCGATCAAGCGGCCGGTATCCTGCTGCGGAAAGAAGCCCTTCGGAACGATCGCGAAGAGGATGACCGTAAGGCCGACCGCGCCGACGAGCGCGAGCATGACGGTCGCGCTATGACGCAGGGCCCAGCCCAACGTGCGTTCATAGAATTCAATAAACAAGGTGAATGGGTGCCAGCGCCGGCGCGTTTGCGCTCGCGGCGTCGGTACTTTCAGGATCAGCGAACACAGCATCGGCGTCGTAGTGAGGGAGATCACCAAAGACACGATGACGGCGATGGACAGGGTGAGCGCGAACTCGCGGAACAGGCGGCCGAGCAGGCCGCCCATCAGCAACACCGGCAGAAAGACGGCGATGAGCGAAATGCTGATCGAAAGGACGGTGAAGCCGACTTCGC
>JARLIV010000181.1 GCA_031291555.1 Methylovirgula sp.
GCATGGCGCAAATCGGCTACGGCGCCGGGCTGTTTCTGCTCGTTTCGCTGGGCGATCTCGTCGAAAACCGCCGGCTTGTCCTGACAGCGGTGGCGGCCACCGCCGCCGCTTTGGCGTCGCTTGCGTTCGCGCGGAGCGCGACGCCGTTTCTGCTCGCCTCTCTCGTCGTCGGCTTCAGTTCGTCCTGCGCGCAAATTCTCGTGCCGTTCATTGCGCATCTTGCACCTTTGGCGCGCCGGGGGCGCGTTGTCGGTATTGTGATGGGCGGGTTGCTGACTGGCATCATGCTGGCGCGGCCGGTGGCGCTCTTCATCGCTGGGAGCTTTGGCTGGCGCGCCGTCTTCCTCAGCGCGGCCGCGCTGATGCTCGCGATCGGCATGGCGCTGGCGCGAGCCATGCCGCCCTATCAGCCGCGTCCCGGCCTGCATTACGGACAGGTTCTGGCCTCGATGCTTCACATCCTGCGGGAACGTCCGCAGGTTCGCTGGCGCGCGGCCTATCAAGGCCTGATGTTCTGCGCCTTCAATATTTTCTGGACTGTCGTGCCGATCTTGCTCGCGCAAAGATTTGGCTTGAGCCAGCATGCCATCGGGCTCTTCGCCCTCGCTGGCAGCGGCGGCGCGCTCGCCGCGCCGATCGCCGGGCATATCGCCGACCGCGGCCACATCAATGCCGCGACCACTGCCGCGATCGCGGTACTCGGTCTTTCGTTCTTCGCCACGATCGGCGTCCACGGGCCGGTCGGCCTCGTCTGGCTGACGCTGCTGGCGGTTCTGATCGATGCGGCAGTGCAAATCAATCAAGTCGTCGGCCAGCACATCATCTTCAATGTTCCGGGCGAGATTCGTGGCCGGGTCAACGCCATCTACATGACCCTCGTCTTCGCCGGCGGGGCAGCTGGATCGGTCCTCGGAACCTTGACCTATCAAGCCGGCGGCTGGAGCGCGACGGCCGCCACCGGAGGCTTGATGGGCGCATTGGCGCTATTGCTCAATTTTCTCGAACGATCTCGCAAGTGAGGCCGGGGGAGGTTTCTTCCCGGCGTATTCGGGCTATTGTTCAAGTAGAACTTGAGTTTTTGCATGGTATGAAGAGTCACATTGCGTGCGCGCGGACGCGCGCCGAGCCTTTCGCAGCGTCGGCTGTTTTAGTAACACCTTTCTGCGAAATCGCCTTTTTGCTGACGAGGGCCTTTTGGCAAACAAACCTTCGCTTTCGGTGGTCATTTGCACGCACAATCGCTACAAATCGGTTTCTGCCACGATTGACTCGGTCTTGGCCCAAGACATTGATCGTCACGACTATGAGGTCATCGTCGTCGACAACTCGACCGATGCCGAGCCGGCACGGCAATTCGGCGCGCGATATGACGGCATAGAGAATTTTCGTTACATCCACGAACCGACCCCGGGGCTTTCCAATGCCCGCAACGTCGGCGCGCATTTGGCTTCGGCGCCGATCATCGCCTATTTGGACGATGACGCGATCGCGCCGCCGCAATGGTTGCGGCAGATCATCTTGGGCTATCAGAAATTCGGCGACAGGGCGGCGATCGTCGGCGGCCCTGTGGAGCCGGTCTGGGTGACGCCGCGGCCGGACTGGCTCACGAGCGACTTGGAGGGGTTCTTCTCCATCGTCGATCATGGCAGCGAGATCCGCGAACTGTTACCGCACGAATGGCTTGCTGGTTGCAATTACTCGATCCGGCGGGATTGGCTTCTTGCCGCGGGTGGCTTTTCCACGGAGCTTGGCCGCAAGGGTGCGCTTTCGCTCCTCTCGAACGAAGAAACGCTGGTGAGCGAATTCGTCCGCGCAAAAGATGGAAAAGTCATTTACGTGCCGGGCGCCGGCGTGAAACATTATATCGACCCGAGCCGAACGAGCGCCGATTGGCTCAAGCGCCGCATGGCGTGGCAGGCGGTCTCGGACGTTCTCTCGCGGCCGCAGGAAGCTCTGCGGCGGGCCGAGGTCGCGTCCTATCGCTTCAGCAGATATTCATGGCTCGGCCGCGCCATCTTCTTCGCCAATCTTATCCGCCGCCGCAAGCAGATCAGCTCGATCGATCTGGATCGCATCTATCATGCGATCCTCATTCTTCTGTGCCGCGGCAGTTGACGCTGATCGGGATGCGCAGCGTTCAGGCGTGGCGCATGATCCTGACCGGAACGGATTTGTAGGACGGCGTACCGCTTTGCGGATCGTGGTAGGCGAGCGGGACAAGCCCATTGGCCTCGGGATAATAGGCGGCAACCGAGCCGCGGGCGATGTTATGGGCGATGGCGGTGAAGCCCTCGAGGCGCAGCGGCACGCCCGAGGGCAGGGCGGTCTCGATGTCGATCGCATCGCCATGCTGGATATTATGCGCGGCGAGATCGTCCTTGTGGATGAAGACGACATCGCGCCGGCCGAAGACGCCGCGATAGCGATCGTCGAGACCATAGATCGTCGTATTGTATTGATCGTGGCTGCGAACGGTCGTTAGCCGCAGAACCACGCTATCGGCGACAATAGGGTCTTCGTTCAAGCCTTTGAAGACGATGAATTCGGCCTTGCCGGAGGGCGTCTTCCAAACCCTTTGGGTCGCAGGCAGCGGCAGACGGAAGCCGCCCGGCACGCGCACGCGCGTATTGAAGTCTTGGAAGTCGGGAAAGACGGCTTCGATCATGTCGCGGATGCGGTCATAATCCTTGACGAGTTCCATCCACGGCACTTTGCTCTGCGGCAGCGTGGCTGCCGCCATGCCAGCGACGATCGCAGGCTCCGAGCGCAGATGCTCGGAAACCGGCGGCAGCTTGCCGCGCGAGGAATGGACCATCGACATCGAATCCTCGACGGTGACGATCTGCGGGCCGCTGGCCTGAATATCGTGCTCGGTGCGGCCGAGGCAGGGCAGGATGATCGCCTCCTTGCTGACAAGCAGGTGCGAGCGGTTCAGCTTGGTCGCGATATGCACGGCAAGGTCGAGCCCCGCCATCGCCGGAAAACATTGCGCCGGGTCCGGCAGGGCGACGGCGAGATTGCCGCCGAGGCAGATCAGCACTTTCGACTTGCCGGCGATGATCGCCTGCATGGCCGCGACGGCATCATGGCCGTGCGCCGCCGGCGGCTTGAAGCCGAAGGTGGCTTCGATGCGCGCGAGCATGTCGACGCCGGGCTTCTCGGTGATGCCGACGGTGCGGTCGCCCTGCACGTTGGAATGGCCGCGCAGCGGGCAGATGCCGGCGCCGGGTTTACCAATCTGGCCGCGCATCAGCAGCAGATTGGCGAGCTGCTGGACGTTGTCGGTGCCCTTGGTGTGCTGGGTGATTCCCATGCCATAGGGGATGATCGTCGCATTGGCCTGGGCATAGGCGCTGGCCACCGCCTCGAGCGCACCGCGCTCAAGCCCGCTCGCGGCCTCGATATCGTCCCATCGCGTCGCGTCGAGGTCGGCGACGAGGGTCTCGAAGCCGCGTGTATGTTCGGCGATAAAGACGTGGTCGATGACGGGCGCGTTGCGCCCCGGCATGCGGTCGAGCGCGAGGAGCGCCTTCATGATGCCCTTTAGCGCCGCGGCATCGCCACCGACTTTCACCTGATAATAGGACGAGGCGATGTTCTCATAGCCGAAGGTCGACATTTCGATGGGATTTTGCGGATCGGCGAAACGTTCGAGCGCGCGCTCCCGCAAGGGATTGAAGACGATGATCGGCACGCCGCGCTTGGCGCATTCGTGCAAGGTGCCCATCATGCGCGGATGGTTGGTGCCGGGATTATGGCCGAATGAGAGGATCAGGTCGCAATGGTCGAAATCGTCGAGCGAGACCGTGCCTTTGCCAAGCCCGATCGATTGCGGCAGGCCGACGCTTGTCGCCTCGTGGCACATGTTGGAGCAATCGGGGAAATTGTTTGTGCCGTATTCGCGCGCGAAAATCTGGTAGAGAAACGCCGCTTCGTTCGAGGCGCGGCCGGACGTATAGAATTCCACATGGTTGGGATCTTTCTGGGCGCGCAGCACATCGCCGATGCGCTGGAAGGCGTCGTCCCATGAGATCGCCTCGTAGCGGTCGCTGGCGCGGTCATAGATGAGCGGGTGGGTCAGCCGGCCGGCATTTTCCAACTCGTAATCCGTCCAGTTCCAGAGCTCGGACACTGTATGCGCGGCGAAGAACTCGGGGCTGACGCGCCTCTTCGTCGCCTCCCAGGTCACCGCCTTGGCGCCGTTCTCGCAAAATTGAAACGTCGACGTGTGTTCCTTGTCCGGCCAGGCACAGCCGGGGCAGTCGAAGCCGTCGGGCTTGTTGGTGCGGAAGAGCGTGACGGCGGCTTCGCCCGCGTCCATCTGCTCGCGGACCGCTTTGGCCGTCGCCTTCAGGGCGCCCCAGCCGCCCGCCGGGGCCCTATAGCGCTTAATGCCGGGAACCTCGCGCTGACGAGCCATTATATAGCCTCCGTCTATAAATTGGAATCAGAGCCGGCCGAGGCCCCGCCGACGCAAAGAAGGGGCAGGGTTCCTCGATACCGCAATGCACACCTAAGGTGGATCGCAGGCGAAATCCAATCCAAAGCTCGGAATAGGCTATAGATATCTTCTATTTATTGGGAAAATGACCGGCCGCTCTCGCGCCCGGCCTCGGCAGCGTGAAGATTGCGGTTATTTCTGCAATTCGAACGCACCCGCGATCGCGAGATGAACGTCGTCGCCGATATAGGGCACATAGGCGCTGACGCCGAACTGGCTGCGCTTGATCGTGCCGCTCGCGGCGAAGCCGACTGTATAGGC
>JARLIV010000182.1 GCA_031291555.1 Methylovirgula sp.
GAAGGTGCGCAAGGCGCTGCCGAACAGCACCGGCGTCAGATGGCCTTCGAGAAAGGCTTGCTTATCGAAAGGCTTGAGCGCGGCGCGCGCCAGCTCGATCTGATCCTCGATCGCCTGCGCTTCCAGCGGCGGCAAGAGCGCAGTGAGCGCCGGATCGTGGGGACCGGTGACCTTCAGCGGCGCGTCCGCTGCCTCAAGCCGGCGCACGACATCATGGCGCAGATCGTAGACGCCGGCGAAATCGCGGCCGGAGCCGAGCGGCCAGGTGATCGGCGCGGTATCGAGCGCCAGTGTCTTTTCGATCTCGTCGAGTAGATCGAACGGGTCGCGGCTCTCGCGGTCGAGCTTGTTGATGAAAGTGACGATCGGAATGTCGCGCAGGCGGCAGACCTCGAACAATTTGCGCGTGCGCGCCTCGATGCCCTTGGCCGCGTCGATCACCATGACGGCGGAATCGACGGCGGTCAGCGTGCGGTAGGTGTCCTCGGAAAAGTCCTCATGGCCCGGCGTGTCGAGCAGGTTGAAGACACAGCCGCCATATTCGAAGGTCATCACCGAGGTGACGACGGAGATGCCGCGCTCGCGCTCGATGCCCATCCAGTCGGAGCGGGTCTGGCGCCGATTGGCCTTGGCGCGCACTTCGCCGGCGAGCGCGATCGCGCCGCCGAAGAGCAGCAGCTTTTCAGTCAGCGTGGTTTTGCCGGCATCGGGATGCGAGATGATGGCGAAGGTACGCCGGCGCGAGACGGGATCGGGTGCGGTCATAGCCATTGACGAGAAGATGCGATGGATGTGGCGCGGGAGGGCGGCAATGTCAATCGCCGGACTCACCCCCGGCAGAGCCAGGAGGCGGCGGCGGCGCGGCCGTCCGCTGCGCCCCTAAGCCCATTGTGAGCGCCGTCAATCCGGCAACGCCGCCAAGCTGCATGCTGTCGGCGGCCGTGCTTGGCACGATGACGATGGTCGAGTTCTGTTTCAGCCCCTCGTAGAGCATATTCATCGCGCGCAAGTGAAAGGCGGTCGGATTATTGGCATAAGTCGCGGCCGCTTCGCCAAACTTTTCGGCGATCTGGCGCTCCGAATCGCCGAGAATGACGCGCGCCTGGCGCTCGCGCTCGGCCTGCGCCTGCATCGACATGGCGTCTTCGAGCGCCGGCGGGATCAAGACGTCCTTGACCTCGACCGAGATGACATTGATGCCCCAGGGTTCGGTGCGCAGATCGATGATCCGTTGCAGTTCCACGCTGATCTTTTCGCGGCCCTCAAGCATGTCGGCCAGGATCGTCTTGCCGATCACGTCGCGCAGGGCCGTCTGCGCCGCCCAATTGATGGCGCTTTGATAATCGGCGACGTCAAGCGCCGCCTTCATCGGATCGACGACTTTCCAGAAGAGGACGGCGTCGACATTCACCGGCACCGTGTCCTTGGTGAGGGTGCGCTCCGCCGTGAACGTGGACGTGATGACGCGGATATCGATCCAATAGGGAATCGTATCGATCACCGGAATGATGAAGAACAGCCCTGGCCCGCGCAACGCATGAAAACGGCCGAGCCGCAGAACGACGGCGCGAGTCCATTGGTCGGCGACTTTGAGCGACGCGGCAACAAGGGCGGCGACAAGCACGACGGCAAAGACGAACGCAGGACTCGCCAAACCGCCGCCGGGGCCGAAATATAAAAAATCGAGCGCGAGGCCGGCAACGACAATGACGATGAAGACGACTGTGGAAAGGGCGTTCCTCGACCGCATGGCGTAGACCTCCGCAAAGGGGAGAAGCGATATGCATTTTTACCGGCAGATCCTCGCCGGTTCATTCACATCAGCTCCCGCAGGCGCCGGAACACGATGAGGCGCGAAACCAGCCCCGTCGTGACGGCGACGCCGCAGGCGATCAGCGCGATGACGCCATAGCCCTTGGCCGAGAGAGCGAAACTGCCGAACATCGCCTGGAGCTGGTCGCCCCCGGCGGTCGAGCGCATCAAGGCTGATATGGAGCCTGAGAGCAGAAAAACCAAGATCGCTGCGCCGCCACCGATCAACCCGCCGCGCAGGCCGAGGCGGAAGAAATGCCGCTGGAACTGGCGCGAAATGTAACCGTCGGCCGCGCCGACGAGATGCAGAACCTCGATGATCTCGCGGTTCCCCGCCATCGCGCCGCGCGTCGCAAAGCCGACCGCCAGCACCATCGCCGCCATGACGAGCGCGAAGATGACGAAGGCGATGACGACCACCGTGCCGGCCATGATGGACAGCCGTTGCAGCCAAAGCCGGTGATCGTCGATCGTCGCATTCGGCACTTTATCCGTCACCGCCTTACGCAAAGCTTCGACATCGAGCGTCGCCTTGGGATCGAGCTTGACCACGATGAGCCGCGGCACCGGCAATTCGGAGAGATCGAGACCCGTGCCGAGCCAGGGCGTGAGCAGTGCCTCCGACTGCGCCTTGCTATAGGCATAGACGTCGGCGATGCCGGGGATGGCGCGTGCGGCACCGAGGGCGGCCGCCACGTCCGCGTCGAGATCGCGGCCGGTGACCGGGCGCACCTGGATGGTCATCTCGCGCGCGACCGCGCCGCGCCAGCCGTCGGCGGCATTGGCGATCAGCATGGCCGTGCCCGCCGTGAGCCCGGCGAGGAAGGTCATGATCGCGACGACAGTGACGAGCGCCCGCCCCGCAATCGAGGCGGCCGGAACCAGCGGCACGTCCCGGCGCAGGCCCACATCCGTCTCGTCGACGAACCGCGCCAGGCTACGCTGTTCTTCAGACCGCGCGAAAATCAGGCCGCGCTCGCTCATAGATGCTCACTCATAGATGTGAAGCCGGCAATCGCCGAGCACGAGGCGGCGCGCCGTCTCGAACTGGTCCATCAAGGCGAGATCATGGGTCGCGATGACAACGGCGGTGCCCGATTTGTGCAATTCGGCGAAGAGCCGCAGCAGTCGGCGCGCCAAGGTCGGATCGACATTGCCGGTCGGCTCGTCGGCGAGCAGAAGCTCCGGCCGCACGATGAGCGCGCGGGCGATGGCGGCGCGCTGCTTCTCCCCGCCCGAGAGCACCGGCGGCAGTGCATGCATATGCTCGCCGAGGCCAACCCAACGCAAGAGTTCGACGACCTCGGCGCGATAAGAGGATTCGTCGCGGCCCTGCACGCGCAGCGGCAGGGCGACATTCTCATAGGTCGTCAGATGATCGAGCAGCCGGAAATCCTGGAACACGACGCCGACGCGGCGGCGCAGATCGGTGATCGCATCCTTGCTGAGCTGCGAGGCGTCCTTGTTGAAGAGTGAGATGAGGCCCCGCGTCGGCTTCAGCGACAGCAGAATGAGGCGAAGCAGCGTGGTTTTGCCGGCGCCGGAGGGCCCCGTCAGAAACTGGAACGAATGCGGCTCGATCTCGAAGCTGATGTCCTTCAAGATCTCGCCGCCCATCCCATAACGCAGGCCGACATTCTCAAATCGGACCAAGACATTCTCCCGCGCCGGCGGCGCTCCCGCTAGCGTTTTCCGGCCAGATGGACTCATCTGGCTGATAAGAATTCGCGCCAACTCAAAATGTTGGAGCGCGTTCTCATCGGAAAAGTCATGCAACTTTTCCGGAAACCACTCTAGCGAATCACGGCCTTAACCGCAGATTAACCATAGCAGCCGACGATCCTCTGCATCACGCGGGAAATGAATCGCGGCGCCATTCATCAACGAGTTTGACCCGGACATGCTGATCGACTGCCCGAGCTGCGGCGCCTCCTACCATATCACTAAGGCGACGCTCGAACCGAATGGCCGCCGTGTCGCCTGCCCGCGCTGCGAGACGGTATGGCTGGCAAAGCCCAGCATGCCGGAGGCCGAGGCGGAGGTCCCGGCCCCGTTCACGGCTGACGTCCGCATTTCGGCGGACGACCGGCTGGCGGCTGGCATGGCGCACAAGAGCTTTGCCCGCACCGTTTCGGCTCCCGCGCCACCTGCGCCGCGGCCGCACATCCCCGCCTTCGTTCACAATTTCTTCGCCGGAACCCTGTTGCTCGCGCTGGCCATGGGGCTCATCGCCTCGCGCGGGGCGGTTGCCCGCGCCTGGCCCGGGGCCGGCCGCCTTTATGCGGCGATCGGTATCCCGGTCGACCACGACGGGCTTGCGATCCGCGACCTTCACACCTCCCTGACGCGTATGAACGGCGAATTGTTCCTTGGCGTCGAAGGGGAAATCGTCAACCTGCGCCCGGATTCGACCCCCGTGCCGGCGGTGCGGCTGGCGATTCGCGACGCGGGCGGCCACGAACTTTACACCTGGACGGTGCGGGCCGAGCGGCGGACGCTCGCCGCCGGCGACAGCCTGCTCTTTCGCGCCCGGCTCGCCCAGCCCCCGGCAGGAGGCCGCGATGTCGCCGCGCGCTTTGCCGCCGCGGACATGCTCGCCAGCCGCTGAAGGCACAATCCGCTCTTCACCTGCGCCTTGCTGGCGGAGGCACGGGGGAAGCGCTAAAGCTCGGCCGTTCCGCGCCGCGCCCGCGCAGCCTAACGAGGAGATCGCGCCATGCAACGTTTGATGCGTTCCGCCATAGGAGTTTTTCTGCTTGTCACCGTCACCTGCGCCGGCGCCACGGCGTCGCTCGCGGCACCCGCCTACGAACTGACGGTGGTCACGCCTGGCGGCAGCGCCACGCCCGTCATCTATCGCCTCAATGTGGCGACCGGCGATGTCAGCTACACATACGGCGTGAATTTCTCGGGCACCAAGGATCCGCAGCCTGTCCCGCAAGGCACCTACCGGCTTTATGCGGCGACGGGCACGGATGGCAAGGGAAGCTATTGGCTCTACAGGCTGGAAACGCAATCCGGCCGGCTGTGGGTGCTCGGCGCGGGTATCTGGAGCGAGATCGCCCCGCCGAAATAATGACCGATCGTCCGCTCCTCGGCGCCACTCGCCTTGGAGACAAGACCTTGGGGATTGACACGCGGCGACGCGCGATCCCCTTAATGTCGGCAAATTCTGGCTTTGTATCGCGTCCCGATGTCGCCATATAGGAAACGGCCGGGCTAGATCGCGATGCGGTTAGGCTGAATCAGCCTAACCGCATATAACGCGATCGATTCCGAAAAATAAGAGCGGGATTTGCGCGAAAAACCGTCGACACTTTTTCGCATCCCGCTCTCGCGAGATCGGGTGCATATTGGCGAATGAAGATAAATCGGGAGCGAAGCCGAAGCGCTCCCTTTTCGACCGGTTACGTGGCCGCAAAGATGCGGTCACATCGCCTGCTCCCACCGCGCCGGAACTCGCGGCACCGGAGGCGCCCGAGACAGCGCCCTTGGCGGTGTTCGAATCTCTTGCTCAAGAGCCCGTTGCCGAGCCCGCACCTCAGGCGGCGGAGCCCGCGGCCGCACCGGCGAAACCGAGCTGGTGGAAGCGGCTGCGCCAGGGGCTTTCGCGCTCCTCACAGGCGATCGGCGGCGGCATCACCGACA
This sequence comes from Methylovirgula sp., assembly GCA_031291555.1. Lineage (GTDB taxonomy): Bacteria > Pseudomonadota > Alphaproteobacteria > Rhizobiales > Beijerinckiaceae > Methylovirgula. The sequence continues at coordinate 5,461 of JARLIV010000182.1, forward strand.
TATTCGCCAAGCGCAAGCTCGATTCCGAGACGCTGCAAGAACTCGAAGACGTGCTGATCCGCGCCGATCTCGGCGCGAGCGCGTCGCTGCGGATTGCCGAGGCTGTCGGCAAGGGCCGCTACGACAAGAATGTCAGCCCCGACGAGGTGAAGAACATTCTCGCCTCGGAAATCGAAACGGTGCTGGCGCCCCTCGCCCGCCCGCTCGAGATCGATGCGGCCAAGCGGCCATTCGTCATCCTCGTCATCGGCGTCAACGGCTCCGGCAAGACGACGACCATCGGCAAGCTCGCCGCCAAATTTTCCCGCGAGGGCAAGAAGGTGATGCTCGCCGCGGGCGATACGTTCCGCGCCGCGGCGATCGAGCAATTGCGCATCTGGGGCGGCCGGCTCGATTGCCAGGTGATCGCGCGCGAGAGCGGCGGCGATGCCGCCGGCCTCGGCTTCGATGCCTTGAAGGCCGCGCGCGAAGAGAATGCCGATCTGCTTATCATGGACACCGCCGGCCGGCTGCAGAACCGCACGGAGCTGATGGCCGAACTCGAAAAGATCATCCGCGTGATGAAGAAGCTCGATCCCGAGGCGCCGCATGCGGTGCTGCTCGTTCTCGACGCGACGGTCGGCCAGAACGCGCTGAGCCAGGTCGAGATTTTCGGCCGCGCCGCGGGCGTCACCGGCCTCGTCATGACCAAGCTCGACGGCACGGCGCGCGGCGGCATCCTCGTCGCCATCGCGGAGAAGTTCAAACTGCCAATTCATTTCATCGGCGTCGGCGAGGGCGCCGACGATCTCGAATCCTTCACCGCGCGCGATTTCGCCCGCGCCATCGCCGGACTCGACGAATGAGCATCGGACCCGAAAGTGGAAACCGGTTTCGGGTAAAATCCGATGCTCGAACAAAATGACACTTCAGGGAACAAAATGACCAAAACCGCAGAACAGCCGGGAAAGCCCGCCGCCAAGCCGGCAACATCGCCCTGGCTGAAAATGACGCTGGAGCTCGGGCCGCTCATTCTCTTCTTCTTCGCCAATGCGCGGCCGAAGCTGTTTGCGCCCTATGCGCATCTCGTGCTGCCGCCACATCTGCTCACCGGCGAGAACGCCGGCCTCTTCACCGCGACCGCCGTGCTGATCCCGGCCGTGCTGATCGCGCTTGTCGTCTCCTACATCCAGTTGCGTCGCCTGCCGGTGATGCCGCTCGTCACCGCGATTCTCGTCATCATCTTCGGCGCGCTGACGATCTATTTCCAGGACCCGCGCTTCATCAAAATGAAGCCGACGATCCTCTACATCGCCTTCGGCGGGGCGCTGCTCGGCGGGCTTTATCTGAAGAAGCCGATCCTCGAAATAATCCTCGACAATGCCATGCCGCTGACCGAGGAGGGCTGGCGCATCCTGACATTGCGCTGGGGCCTGTTCTTCTTCGCCCTCGCGATCCTCAATGAGATCGTGTGGCGCACGCAATCGAACAATGTGTGGGTGGCGTTCAAATTCCCCGGTACGGTGATTCTGATCTTCCTCTTCACCCTCGCGCAAGTGCCGCTGATGCTCAAACACGAGTTGAAGGAAGAAGAGCCGACAGTGTGAGCGTCATTGCGAGCCGCACAGCGGCGACGCCGATTTCACCTGAAGAAGAGCGCTGTCACCAGAATGAAGACGGGCAAGAGGATCGCGCCCGACCAGAGCATATAGCCGAAGAAACTCGGCATCGGCACTCGGGCCCGGCGCGCCAGCGCATAGATCATGAAATTGGGCGCGTTGCCGACATAGGTCAAAGCGCCCATGAAAACCGCGCCGACCGAAATCGCTTCCAGCGTCTTTGCCATCGGCCCCATCAGCGTCGCCGCATGGCCACCCGCAACGACGAAAAAGACGAGATAGGTCGGCCCGTTGTCGAGGACCGACGAGAGAAGCCCCGACGCCCAGAAATAGGCGGCGTTGTTCGGCCTGCCATGGCCGTGCGCCAACTGCGCGATGATGGGCGCGAAAGGCCCATGCGAGTTCGCGGCGAGCATCGCCACCACCGGAGTGATCGTGATGAAGATCGCGGCAAAGAGCTTGGCGACTTCTTCGAGCGGTTCCCAGGAGAAATGGTTGGCGGCGCGGTCGGCCTTCGGTGTGATGGCGAGCGAAAGAAGCCCTATGGCCGCGAGCGCGACATCGCGCAGGATGTCTTGCAATTGAAGTTTGGCACCAAGAACATCGAATGTGATGCCGGGATGCCAAAAAGCGCTCATCAGGATCGCGCCAATGGTCCCGAGGATCAGCGCCAAATTGGGCAGTCCGCGAATGGTCAAATGTAAGCCATCGCCATCGCTGCCTGGCGCGCTTTGCGTTTTCAACTCCCGCCGCGCGAAAAAACTGTCGACGACATAGAAGATCGCCAGCACCAGCGCCGCGGTGAACAGAAGATGCGGCCACAGCGCGCGCAACGGCCAGAAGAAATCGACACCCGCCAGGAAGCCGAAAAATAATGGCGGATTGCCAAGCGGCGTGAGAACGCCGCCGATATTGGCGACGAGAAATATGAAGAAGACAACAACATGCGCCTTGTCACGCCGCTTCGCGTTTGCCTGCAGGAGCGGGCGAATAAGGATCAGCGAGGCGCCGGTCGCGCCGACGAGTCCTGAGGCGATTGTGCCCAGCGCGAGCAGCAGCGTATTCATCCGCGGCGTCGCGCGATCGAAATCGGAGACGACGATGCCACCCGCGGTCGCATAGAGCGCGAAGAGCATCAGGATGAAAGGCAGGTAATCGGTGAGCAGCGTCTGGGCCGTGGCCTCCGCGGTCGGCGTCAGACCCTGCTCGGCCGATTGCAGAGCGAGCGCAAGGATCGCCCAAATGGCAGCGGCCTTGCCGTAATGAACATGCCAAAGCGACCGCGCGAAGATCGGCCCGAGCGCGATCGAGAGCAGCAGGCCCGCGAACGGCAGAGCGAGCCAGGGGAGCGGAACAACATCGCTCAATGGGCCTCATCCCAATTCTGGGCCGCCTTGGCTTCGACTTGCAAGGGCACGGAGAGCTGAACGGCGGGATGGGGCGCATCTGCCATGACTTTGCGGACCAGCGCAATCGTCGCCTCGACTTCCGCGTCCGGCACTTCGAAGACGAGTTCGTCATGGACTTGCAGAAGCATCTGCGCCGAGAGGCCGGCCTTCTCCAAAGCCGCGTCCATCCGCACCATAGCGCGGCGGATGATATCGGCCGCGGACCCCTGGATCGGCGCATTGATCGCTGCGCGCTCGTTGAAGGCGCGCTCCGACGGGTTCGCGGCACTGATGCGCGGATAATGGCATTTGCGGCCGAAGATCGTCCTCACATAGCCTTGCGCGCGGGCAATGGTTTTGGTCGCGTCCATATAGGCGCGGATGCCGGGGAAGCGCTCGAAATATTGCTTGATATAGGCGCCCGCCTCGTCACGCGGGATGCCGAGCTGGTTGGCGAGGCCGAAGGATGAAATGCCGTAGATGATGCCGAAATTGATCGCCTTGGCGCGCCGGCGCACCTCGGACGGCATTCCCTCGACCGGCACGCCGAACATTTCCGACGCCGTCATCGCGTGAATGTCGAGCCCGTCGGCGAAAGCCTGGCGCAGTTGCGGAATGTCGGCGATATGCGCGAGCAGGCGCAGCTCGATCTGCGAATAATCCGCCGAAATGAGCTTGTGCCCCGGCGCGGCGATGAAGGCGCGGCGGATTTTTCGGCCCGCCTCGCTGCGCCCCGGAATGTTATGCAAATTCTGATCAGACGAGTAGAGACGTCCGGTCGTCGTCGCCGCCAGCGCGTAAGACGTGTGGACGCGCTGTGTCCGCGGATTGACATAGCCCGGCAGCGCGTCGGTATAGGTCGATTTCAGTTTCGAGAGCTGCCGCCAGTCGAGAATACGCGCCGCGAACGAATTGCCGTCCTCCGCCAGATCTTCCAGCACGCCGGCCGCCGTCGACCAGGCGCCGGTCGCGGTCTTCTTCGCGCCGGGCAGGCCCATCTTGCCGAACAGGATGTCGCCCAATTGCTTGGGCGAGCCGAGGTTGAAGCTCTCGCCCGCGAGCTCGAAGATTTCCGCTTCGAGCCGCGCCATGTCCTGCGCGAATTCACCGGAGAGGCGCGAGAGGATTGTCCTGTCTATGGAGATTCCCCGCGCTTCCATCCGCGCGAGGACGTCAACCATCGGCCGCTCCAAGGTCTCGTAGACATTGGTCATCCGCTCGGCGGTAAGGCGCGGCTTCAGCACGTTCCAGAGCCGCAGCGTGACATCCGCATCCTCGGCCGAATATTCCGTCGCTCTGTCGATCGGCACGCGGGCGAAGCCGATAAAGCTGCGGCCCGAGCCAGCAACCTCGCCGAAGGCGAGCGGCTTGTGGCGGAAGAATTTCTCGCTCAGCACATCCATGCCATGGTCGGTCAGCCCGGCATCGAGCACATAGGAGAGCAGTAAAGTGTCGTCGACCGGCCGCACCGTGATGCCATGCTGCTTGAAAACGAGCGTGTCGAACTTCGCATTGTGGGCGATCTTCAACACGCTGTCCGATTCGAGCAGCGGCTTCAAGCGCGCGAGCACCTCGTCGGCGGGCAATTGGCCGGGCAGCAACGCATCGCCACCGAAAAGATCGCCCGCGCCCTCGCCGCGATGGCGCAGCGGAATATAGATGCCCTGCCCTTCCGCGACACAGAGCGAAATGCCGACGAGTTCCGCCTGCATCGGATCGAGCGAGGAGGTTTCCGTATCGACCGCGACGCGCCCAGCCTCGAAGGCCGCGGCGATAATGTGGTCGAGATCGGCGAGCGCCGTGATTGTTTTATAGCTGCTGCGGTCGAAGGGCGTGACGAGCGCCAGCGCGGCGCGGGCGGCGGCGAATTCGGCCGGTCCCGACGGTGTGATCTCGCGCTGCGGCGCCTCGCCATAGCGCGCATTCTTGCGCGGGCCGGAGGGCGCGCGTTGCGACTCCTCGATCTTCTCTTCCGCTTCCTCGATCGCCTCGACGGCTTCGATGATCGCGCCGTCGCGGCCGCGCCAGCCGGCCGGCCCGACGAACGCAGGGTCGGGTTCGATCGCCTCGCCGGCAACGCCACAGGTCTCGGCCGCGCGCTTGGTGATGGTCGTGAATTCCATCGCCTTGAGAAAGCCGACGAGCGTCGCCCCGTCCGGCGCCGCAAGGCCGAGATCGTCGAGCGGCACATCGAGCGCGACATTGCGCTCAAGCGTCACAAGCTGTTTCGAAATCTTGATGAGTTCGACGCTCTCCGGCGTCGTGAGGATTTCGCGACGCTTTGGCTGTTTGATCTCGCCCGCGCGGGCGAGCAGCGTATCGAGATCGCCATATTCATTGATGAGCTGCGCCGCGGTCTTGACGCCGATGCCGCGCGCGCCCGGCACATTGTCGGTCGAATCGCCGGCGAGCGCCTGGACGTCGATCACCTTTTCGGGGGGCACGCCGAAATAATCCTGCACTTCGGCATAGCCGATGCGCCGCTCCTCCCGCTCCCCCGAAGCGGGATCGTACATCGCAACGCCATCGCGGATAAGCTGCATCAAATCCTTGTCGGCGGAGATGATGAGCACGTCGGCGCCGCGCGCGCGCGCCTCATTGGCATAGGTGGCAATGAGATCGTCCGCCTCGTAGCGATCCTGCTCGATCGGCACGAGGCCGAAGGCGCGCACGGCGGCACGCATCAGCGGAAATTGCGGGATGAGATCTTCCGGCGGCTCGGAGCGGTTGGCCTTGTAGGGTGGATAGAGCTCCTTGCGGAAGGAATTCTCCGACTTGTCAAAGATGATGCCGAGATGCGTCGGCTTGATGCCCGCCGCACCCTCGCGCACGAATTGGAAAAGCTTGGTGCAAAAGAGCCGCACCGCGCCCGTTGGCAAGCGATCCGAACGGTAATTGTACTTCGCGTCCTGCCGAATCGACTGGAAATAGGCGCGGAAGATGAACGACGATCCGTCGACCAGAAAGACGTGATCTCCGGTTTTCACCGGGCGATGATGCAAGGACATGATGTGAAGGCGGCTCAAATGACGGCGTCGTTGTTAACATAAGCTGCGGCGCCAGATGGCGCCATCCAGCCCGGCGATGGACTTCGATTAACCAAAGGCCGCCGATTTCAAAGACTTATGCTGCATTGCACAGACCGGCGCCAAATCTTGCCTGATTGATTACCACGTGTGTTCCGTAACATCATGTGAAATCCACATAAATTTGACAGCCTGCCGCCCATCGCAATCCATATTGCAATGCACTATATCGAGCATCCAGCTCGGTTCGCGGTCCTTAAAGGCGCGGCCGTGTGAATTGCGGAGCGCATGATGAACTTACGCGAGACTTTGGGGCAGAGGTTGGAGGTGGCTTTCGGCCGGCGTACCGGCGCTTGGCCGCCGCCGCGTCTGTCGCTGGCCTTGCAGGGCGGCGGCTCTTTTGGCGCCTTCACCTGGGGCGTGCTCGACCGCCTGCTCGAAACTGGCGAGATCGATTTCGACACGGTGAGCGGCACGTCGGCGGGCGCCTTCAACGCCGTGCTTCTCGCCGACGGCCTCGCCGCCGGCGGCCGCGACGCCGCGCGGGAGAAGCTCGCCCATTTCTGGGAGCGACTCAGCCGCACCGCCGCATTCAGCCCCTTCGGCTCCTCGGCGCATTTCGCGCCGGGCGGCGCCGCGGGCGCCATCTCGCTGTGGACGCGCCTGCTCTCGCCTTATCAATTTAATCCGCTCGACGTGAACCCGCTGCGCACGCTGCTGAACGAAGAGGTGGATTTCGAGCGGCTGCGCTTCTCCTCGCCGGTCGGACTTCTCATCGCCGCGACCCGCGTCGCGGACGGGCGCGCGCGCATCTTCAGCAATGCCGAGATCAATGCGGATGTGGTGCTCGCTTCCGGCTGTCTGCCGCTCTATCACCATGCCGTGACGATCGACAATGTCGCCTATTGGGACGGCGGCTATTCAGCCAACCCGCCACTGCTCGATCTTGTCGCGGTCAGCCGCGCGCTCGATCTGCTGATCGTGCAGATCACGCCTGCACTCAGCGCGGAGACGCCGGCGAGCGCGCAGGAGATCCTGCGCCGGCTCGATCAGATCACCTTCAACGCCTCGCTCCAGGCGGAACTGGCGAGCCTCGCGCGCCACACGGACCGCAGCCGCCAGCTCTCTGGCCTGCTGTCGAGCGAGGGGCGCAAGCTGCGCCGGCTCGCCATGCACCACATTTCCGCTGAGGAAGAATTCGACGGTCTCTCCGACGCCAGCGCCAACAATCTCGATTGGAACTTCCTCAAGACACTGCGCGAGCACGGCCGCGCCGCCGCGACCTCTTGGCTCGCGCGCAAGGAGGTCGATCGCGACGAGCCGCAGACCCTCGCGCGGCTCAAGGCCTCCTTCGCACCGTGACTCTATCGCTTGTTTGAGCATGATCTTTTCGGAAAACCGGGGCCACTTTTCCGGATCATGCTCGATTAGGCAGGCGAAAATCGCCAACCCGTACTATATGAAGCGCAAATTCAACTGCGGCGATCCCCGCCGCAGCGAAAGACGCGCATGCCGCAAGACCTGAACGTTCAGCTTTTCATTGACGGCACCTGGCGGCCCGGCGCAGGCAGCCGCACGCTTGATGTCATCGACCCGGCGACGGAAGAGGTGATCGGCAAGGTGGCGCGTGCCGAGATCGCTGATCTCGATGCCGCCGTCACGGCGGCCGAACGCGGCTTTGCGATCTGGCGCGCCACACCGGCCTTCGAGCGCGGCAAGATTCTGCATCGCGCGGCGGCGATTCTGCGCGAGCGGATCGCACCGATCGCGGCGCTGATGACGCGCGAGCAAGGCAAGCCGGTTAAGGAAGCCAAGGTCGAGATCGCCGTCGCTGCCGATACGCTCGACTGGTTTGCCGAGGAGACACGGCGCAGCTATGGCCGTGTCGTGCCGGCGCGCGCACCCAACATCACCAATCTCGTGTTGAAGGAGCCGGTCGGCCCGGTCGCAGCCGTCACGCCATGGAACTTTCCCGTCAACCAGATCGCCCGCAAGCTCGGTGCCGCGCTCGCCGCCGGCTGCTCGATCATCGTCAAAGCGCCGGAAGAGGCGCCGGCTTCGGCTGCCGAATTCTTCCGCGTGCTCGCCGAGGCGGGCGTTCCGGCCGGCGTCGTCAATCTCGTCTTCGGCGTGCCAGCGGAAATCTCCGCGCATCTCATTCCGCATCCGGCGATCCGCAAAATCTCCTTCACTGGCTCGACCGCCGTGGGCAAGGAGCTCGCAGCGTTGGCGGGTGCGCATATGAAGCGCGCGACGATGGAGCTTGGCGGCCATGCGCCGGCCATCGTCTTCGCCGATGCCGATCTCGACGTCGCGCTGCGCGTGCTCCTCGCACGCAAGTTCCGCAATGCCGGCCAGGCTTGTACCGCGCCGACGCGCTTTCTCGTCCAGCGCGACGTCTATCCGGCTTTTCTCGCGCGCTTCGCCGCGGCGGCCGAGGCCCTGAAGGTCGGCAGCGGCCGCGATCCCGCGACGGATGTCGGCCCGCTCGCCAATCCGCGGCGCCTCGCGGCATTGCAAGGTTATGTCGCCGACGCGGTCGAAAAGGGCGCCAAGCTTGTGACCGGGGGCACGCGCCTCGGCGATCAAGGCTATTTCTTTGCGCCCACCGTGCTCGCGCATGTGCCGATTTCGGCACGGGCGATGAACGAAGAGCCGTTCGGTCCGCTCGCGCTCGTCAACGCCTTCAATACGATTGACGAAGCCGTCGCGGAAGCCAACCGCTTGGCCTACGGCCTTGCCTCCTATGCCTTCACCGCCTCGGCCGCGACGGCCGACGCACTGGCGCAGAAGATCGAGGCCGGCATGGTGGCGATCAACGACTCGCATCTGAGTTCGCCGGAGCTGCCGATTGGCGGCGTCAAGGACAGCGGCTATGGCAGCGAAGGCGGCCCGGAGGCGGTCGAGGCCTATCTCGTCACCAAGCTCGTGACGCAGGCGGCGGGCTAAACCCGGCTTGCAGACCTCACGGCCGCACGAAGTCGAGAATCTCGCTCGTATAATGCTCGTCGACTTCCGAGATGGGCTGGCCGTCGCTGGAATAGACCAAGGCGTGATGCTCGAACAGCACGGGCGGGATTGACAGGCCGGCGCCCGGATGATCGGCGGGCGGCGGCGCCAGC
>JARLIV010000183.1 GCA_031291555.1 Methylovirgula sp.
CTAGGCGCGCTCGGCCGGCTCCGACCGCGTCGGCGTTGGCAGTTTCGGCGGATTGCCAAGGCGGCGGTCGAGATAGATGCCGACTTCCTCGATGAGGGGTTCGACGCAATTCTCGAAGAAATGGTTAGCGCCGGGGATGACCGCGTGCTCGATCGCGATGCCCTTCTGCGTCTTCAGCTTCTCGATAAGGCCGGTGACTTCTTTCAGCGGCGCGACGCGATCCTGATCGCCGTGGACGAAGAGGCCCGAGGAGGGGCAGGGCGCCAGGAAAGAGAAGTCGAAGCGGTTGGCCGGCGGCGCCACCGAGATGAAGCCCTCGACCTCCGGCCGGCGCATCAGAAGTTGCATGCCGATCCAGGAGCCGAAGGAGACGCCGGCGATCCAGCAGGCGCGCGCATCCGGGTTGATCGATTGCGCCCAGTCGAGCGCCGCCGCCGCATCCGAGAGTTCGCCCTGGCCGTGGTCGAACGCGCCTTGGCTGCGGCCGACGCCACGGAAATTGAAGCGCAGGACCGAAAAGCCGCGCTCAGCGAAAGCATAGTAAAGATTGTAGACGATCTGGTTGTTCATCGTCCCGCCGAACTGCGGGTGCGGATGCATAATGATGGCGATCGGCGCGCCACGCTGCGTCGAGGGGTGAAAACGCCCTTCGAGACGACCAGCAGGACCGTTGAAAATGACTTCGGGCATTCGATCTCCTAAAGCTCGCGGGCTATTCCGTCGCAGGCACGGCATGCCGCGCGCGCAGGCGAGTATCCGCGGGTTTTCTTGACGCGTAAGCTACCTGCCCACATAATCTGGCGTTAGAATTGTTCTAACCGTTTTGGCACGTTATAGCGCCAGCCTAAACGGCCTGTCGGCAAATCAGGGGTCTTCCTGTACACGGCCGGCCATCCGGATTGCAATTATTTTGGCATGGCGGCGGCGGGCTTTTTCAATCCGCCTTGCGCCAGAGAAGGGTGATCAGTGCCGCATTTGCGCGCCTATCTTGATCATAACGCGACGACGCCGCTGCGGCCCGTGGCGCGCGAAGCCATGCTCGCGGCCTTGGCGCAGTGCGGCAATGCCTCGTCCGTGCATCACGAAGGCCGGGCGGCGCGGGCACAGCTCGAATCGGCGCGCGAGGTGATCGCCGGTTTCGTCAAAACCCAGCCCAAGAATGTCTATTTCACCTCGGGCGCGACCGAGGCGCTGAACCTCGTCTTGACACCGGAGCTTGAGCTTGACGGCATCAAGGCTCCGTTCGACGTGCTTTTGGTCTCGGCCGGGGAACATGTCTGCGTCCTGCAAGGGCACAGGTTCCCCACGGCGGCGATGGAGAAGCTGCCGCTGACGGCCGATGGCATACTCGATCTCGCGGCCCTCGATGCGACGCTGGCCCGCCACGCCGGCCACCGGGTGCTCTTGGCGCTCCAGGCGGCCAATAACGAGACGGGCGTCATCCAACCGGTCGCAGAGGCGGCGGCGCGGGTTCATGCCGCGGGCGGGGCTCTCGTCTGTGATGCCGTCCAGGCGGCGGGCAAGGCAGCCTGTGACTTTCCGGCCTTGGGCGCGGACGTTCTGGTGCTTTCCGCCCATAAAATCGGCGGTCCGCAGGGGGCCGGCGCCCTTTGTTTTGCAAAGGGTCGCCATCATATTTTAAATGGTCTAATTCGAGGTGGCGGACAGGAGCGCGGGCTCCGGGCCGGAACCGAGAATGTGGCGGCGATCGCGGGCTTTGCGGCCGCGGTCGAGGCGGTTGCTCAGGCAGGGACGGCCGAGATGGTCCGGCTGGCCGGTCTGCGCGACCGGCTTGAGCGGGACATTAGGGCCGTCACGCCAGAGGTTGTCGTTTTCGGCGCCGGGGCGCCGCGTTTGCCCAATACGGCGAATTTCGCCGTTCCGGGCGTGGGGGCGGAGGTTTTGTTGATGGCGCTCGATCTCGAAGGCGTCGCGGTCTCGTCGGGGTCCGCCTGCTCTTCGGGCAAGGTCAAGCGCTCGCATGTTCTCGAGGCGATGGGCGTGCCGCCCGCTCTGGCGGAAGGCGCGATCCGGGTCAGCCTCGGCTGGAATAGCGAGGAGGACGATGTGGAGCGGTTTCGGATCGCCTTCGTCAGGGCGGTCGAGACGCTCAAGGCAAAGCGGGTGAAGCCCGCCGCATAGAGATTGAAGTCTGAACCAGCGGTCCTTGAAACCGCCGAGGTGAGGAGAGAAGAATGGCTGCGGTGCAGGAGACGATCGATCGCGTCAAGGCGATCGACGTGAGCGAATATAAGTATGGCTTCTTTACCGATATCGAGTCGGAAAAGGCGCCCAAGGGTCTCAACGAAGATATCGTCCGATTCATTTCGGCCAAGAAGAACGAGCCGGAATGGCTGACCCAGTGGCGGCTCGAAGCCTATCGCCGCTGGCTGACGATGGAAGAGCCGCGCTGGGCGCGGGTTTCCTACGGCCCGATCAACTATCAGGATCTCTATTATTACGCCGCGCCGAAGACGGCCGCGGGGCCGAAGTCGCTCGACGAGGTCGATCCTGAACTTTTGAAGGTCTACGAGAAGCTCGGCATTCCGCTGAACGAGCGGGCGATCCTCGCCGGTGTCGAAGGCGCGGGCGAGACGACCGGGCGCGTCGCGGTCGATGCGGTGTTCGATTCCGTCTCGGTGGTGACCACCTTCAAGGAAGAACTCGCCAAGGCCGGCGTCATCTTCTGCTCGATCTCCGAGGCGGTGAAAACCCATCCCGAGCTCGTGCGCAAATATCTCGGCTCGGTCGTGCCGCCGACCGACAATTTCTTTGCGACACTGAACTCCGCCGTCTTCTCCGACGGATCGTTCGTCTATATCCCGCCGGGCGTGCGTTGCCCGATGGAGCTTTCGACCTATTTCCGCATCAACGAGAAGAACACCGGCCAGTTCGAGCGCACTTTGATCATCGCCGACAAGGGCGCCTACGTTTCCTATCTCGAAGGCTGCACGGCGCCGAAGCGCGACGAGAACCAGTTGCATGCCGCGGTTGTCGAATTGATCGCGCTTGAAGATGCCGAGATCAAATATTCGACGGTACAGAACTGGTATCCCGGCGATTCGGAAGGCAAGGGCGGCGTCTATAATTTCGTCACCAAGCGCGGCGACTGCCGCGGTGCGCGCTCGAAGATTTCGTGGACGCAGGTCGAGACCGGCTCGGCCATCACCTGGAAATATCCGTCCTGCATTCTGCGCGGCGACAATTCGCGCGGCGAATTCTATTCGATCGCCATTTCGAACGGCCATCAGCAGGTCGATTCCGGCACTAAGATGATCCACCTCGGCAAGAACACGACGAGCCGGGTGATCTCGAAGGGCATTGCCGCCGGCCATTCCCAGAACACCTATCGCGGTCAGATCTCGGCGCATCGCAAGGCGACCGGCGCGCGCAATTTCACCAATTGCGACTCGCTGCTTATCGGCAACGACTGCGGCGCGCATACAGTGCCCTATATCGAGGCGCACAACCGCTCGGCGCAATTCGAGCATGAGGCGACGACCTCGAAAATCTCAGAGGATCAGCTCTTCTATTGCATGCAGCGCGGGCTTAACGCGGAGGAGGCGACGGCGGTCATCGTCAATGGCTTCGTCCGCGACGTGTTGCAGCAA
>JARLIV010000031.1 GCA_031291555.1 Methylovirgula sp.
GCCATGATCGACGAAGGCGAGCGCATAGGCGCGCCTGTAGTCGAGATCGGGCTTGAACAATTTCGCCGCGACCATCTGGGCGAAGAAGGCTTTCATCCGCGCGTCGGTCATCGCGCCGATCCCGAGCTTCAGCGCATCGCCGGAATCGGCGATGCCATATTTGCGCAAAGCCGCGATGGAATAGGCGAGCTGATCCTGCGTAATGTCGGGGTTGTCCTGGCGGATCAGCGCATTGGCCTTGGCATTGTCGCCATAAAGATAATGATACCAGCCGATGATCGAGGCCTCGACGAAGCGGCGGACGAGATCCGGATTCGTCGCGATGAGATCGCGCCGCGTCTCGATCGTCGTCGAATAGGATTGATAGCCATAATCGGCGGCAAGAAAGACGTTGGGCTTGAAGCCGCCCTGATGCGCGATGGCATAGGGCTCGGACGTCACATAGCCCTGCTGGATCGAATTCTTGTCGGCGATGAAGGGCGCCGAATTGAACGTATAGATTTTCACCTTGTCTTCGCTGAAGCCGCGGGCCTGCTTCAGCCATTGATAGACACTGACGAGTCCGTCATTCCCGATGAAGGCGGTCGCCTTGGGCAGATCAGTGAAATGGTCGTAGCCCGCGTCCGGATGCGACATCAGAATGAACGGGTCTTTCTGGAACATGGCCGCGACGGCGACGATCGGCACGTTCTGCGCGACCGAGTCGAACGCCTGAATCATGTTGGCGCCCATGTCGAAATCGATCCGCCCGGCGGCAAGCAGCAGGCGATTGTTGATCTGCGGGCCGCCTTGCAAGATCGTCACATCGAGGCCGTATTTGGCATAGGTGCCATCGGCAAGCGCTTGATAGAAGCCGCCGTGCTCGGCCTCGGCGCGCCAATTGGTGCCGAAGGTCACCTTGTCCAGGGCTCGCGCGGGCGCGACGAGGCTCAAAAGCGCGCAGAGCGCCGCAAGAAATCGCATCATGTCTCGGTCTGCCGCGCCGCCCCTGCCTGCCCGCATGTTTCCCCGGACGGAGCCGCGATGCAAGGGCTTGCCCGGCGGACCGCAATGGGGCCTATTAGGCGGCGAACACCTCACGCATGTTCCGAAAAAGTTGCACGACCTTTTCGCCGGAACCATGCACAATTCGTTGACCCGGGCGGGCCGAGACACATGCTGCCGACGCGATTTTGGGCGGAACTGACCTGGCGCGATTTTCAAGCGCCCGAGATCGAGGAGACGATTGCCGTCTTGCCCGTCGCTGCCGTCGAACAGCATGGGCCGCATCTGCCGCTCGGCGTCGATCTTCTGCTCATGCAGGGCTATATCGCGCGCGTCGTCGAACGGCTGCCGGAAGATCTGCCGGTGCTCTTCCTGCCGATCCAGGCCGTCGGCGTCTCGACAGAGCATGAGAATTACCCCGGCACGCTGAGCCTTTCGCCCGCGAGCCTGATCGCCGTCTTGAGCGAGATCGGCGCCAGCGTCGCCCGCGCCGGGGTGCGCAAGCTCGTGCTGCTCAATTCGCACGGCGGCAATGTCGCTTTGCTCGATGTGGTCGCGCAAGATTTGCGCGCCAGGCACCGTCTCCTCGCGGTCAAGGCGACCTGGCACCGCTTCGGCTATCCGGACGGCCTCTTTCCTGAGGAAGAGCTGAAGCACGGCATCCATGCTGGCGATGTCGAGACCTCGCTGATGCTGAGCTTCCAGCCCGATCTCGTCCGCGACAATGAGCGCGAGAATTTCAAATCCACCGCAGCCGCGATCGAGAACGATTTCACCTGGCTGCGCACCGGCCGGCCGACCGGATTCGGCTGGATGACGGAGGATCTCTCCCCTGCCGGGGCAATGGGCAATGCCACCGCCGCGACGGCGGAAAAGGGCGAGGCCTCGGCCGACTACGGCGTCACCGCCTTCATCGAGCTCCTGCAGGATATCGAAGCCTTCGACCTCGCCCGGCTGAGCGAGGCGCCGGAAAAGCGCTGAGCCAGTCAGAGCTTGCCGTAGACGACGCGCGTGCCGCAGAGGATGTCATGCAGGCCGGTCTTCTCGCGCGTCCAGGCGATCATCAGGAAGCCGATATCGAGAGTGAGGCCGTCGAGGATATAGGCGGCCCAGCGGCCGAAGGCGAGGCCGGCGCTGACCGGTTCGCCGGTGACAGTGATGAGGTGCAGCCCGAGGAGCCTCTTGCCGGGCGTCGCCTGCCATTTGCCGCTGTTGAAATAGACATTGTAGGCGATCGTCACGGCAAAGCCGACGATCCAGAACGCAATGGTGAAACCCGGCGGCAGCGGATAATGATGGTCGGCTTCCGGCAGTCCCATCGCGCCGGAGAGGCCGGTCACGACCAGCACGATGCCGAGCACGACGCCGGCGAAGAGCGCGATGGCCTCCATCACAATCGCGTCAATGATGTAGGCGAGGAGCCTGATCCAGAACCCGGCATATTGCAGTCCGGTGTCGAGAGCTTGCGCCTCCTGTCCAGGAGCGCCCGGCAGAGCGGGCGGTAGAAGGGCGGCGAAGACCGGCACGTCGGCGAGGCGCGTCCATTCCATGGCGCCGACCTCGGCGATATTGGTGTCGCGGCCGACCTCGGCCCTGGCGATCATCTCCTTGAGCACGTAGCCCGTCAGCGGCCCGAGCGCCTGCGCCTGTCCTTGCACGTACCAGTTCGTTTCAAAGGGATGTTTCGGCGGCACGGGCGGCACTTTTTCCGACGCCATGATGGGCTTCCTCGAGGTTTGGGCGAAGGAATTTGGGGCGGCCGCCCGACACAGTCAACGCGGCCGCGCCGCCAATCGAGGAGAGAAGGAGCAATATTGCGAGGGGCAATTTGCGAGAATGATTTTGTGCGTGCTTAAGAATTGCTGAACGAAATCCGCCGCCGCCCCCGGCGAGGCTTGCCCACAGCCGAAAGCGCTGCCGGCGACGCGGCGTAATGTGACAGAGCGGGAACACAGCTCCGCACTTCTCGGCCCCGAACCCAAAAAAGTTCTTGTAAAGCGCGCGAATCTTCTTATTTGTTGCCTTGCCCAAATCGCACGTGCCTGTGGTCGTGTGTCGATCGGCGGGGATCCGGACAAGAGGCCGGTTAACCGCCGCCAAAAATCGGCAGCCGGAGGCGAACCGGCGAACCCCGCCAAACGGGGGACGCGACTTAAAGCAACGACGGACCGGGCTTTTTCGTCTCTGCCAGCTTCCAAAACTGGCTTACCGAAGAGGCTAGTCTTTCTTGCCGGGCGTGCGGAACGGGATTCCATCCCAATCCAAGCGAAGGCCATGAAGTTTCAAGCGGCAGTTTTTGCCGTGCGATCTCCATAGCCAACGGCGCAGCATCTGACTTTCGCAGCACGAGTGTATCTCGCGCGGCGTCGGTCAGCGATGACGGGAGCGGAAAACGGCGGCATCTCCACAATGCGCCGGGATCCACCTTCGTCATCATCCCAAGCTTGTTTCGCTTTTGCGCGGGCGACCGCGCTTCGAGGGGATGCCGCGATGACCGATCGTATTCTCGAATTCCTGCGCAACCGACGTGAGGACGGGCCGTGCCTTGTGCTCGATCTCGAAGTCGTGCGCGACAATTACATGGCCTTCGCGAAGGCCCTGCCGGACACGCGGGTCTTCTACGCCGTCAAGGCCAATCCCGATCCGCAGGTGCTGGCGTTGCTGGCGAGCCTCGGCTCGTCCTTCGACACGGCCTCCGTCGTCGAAATCGAGCAGGCGCTGGCGGCCGGGGCGACGCCCGACCGCATCAGCTTCGGCAACACGATCAAGAAGGAGCGTGACATCGCCCGCGCCTATGCGCTCGGCGTGCGCCTCTTCGCGGTCGATTGCGAGGCCGAGGTCGAGAAGATTGCTCGTGCCGCGCCCGGCTCCAAGGTCTTCTGCCGCATTCTCTGCGACGGCAACGGCGCCGAATGGCCGCTGTCGCGCAAGTTCGGCTGCGTGCCGGAGATGGCCGCGCGCGTGCTCGAACATGCGCACCGCCTCGGCCTTGTCGCCTATGGCCTGTCGTTCCATGTCGGCTCGCAGCAACGCAACCCGAAGAGCTGGGACGCGGCGCTTAAGGCTTCGGCGACGATCTTCCGTGATCTCGCCGAGCGCGGCATCAACCTGCAGATGGTCAACCTCGGCGGCGGCTTCCCGACGAAATATCTGAAGGACGTGCCGGCGGTGAAGGCTTATGGCCAGGCGATCTTCCGGGCGCTGCGCAAGCACTTCGGCAACCGCATTCCGGAGACGATCATCGAGCCGGGCCGCGGCATGGTCGGCAATGCCGGCGTGATCGAGGCGGAAGTCGTGCTGATCTCGAAGAAGTCGGACGACGACAAGATGCGCTGGGTCTATCTCGACATCGGCAAGTTCAATGGGCTTGCCGAGACGATGGATGAGATGATCCGCTATCCGATCCGCACGGCTTATGACGACGATGCGATGGAGCCTTGCGTCATCGCCGGTCCGTCCTGCGACTCGGTCGACGTGCTTTACGAGAAGGAGCCCTACGCGCTCCCCGTCAGCCTAGAGATCGGCGCGAAAGTGCTGATTGAGGGCACCGGCGCTTATACGACGACCTATTCGGCCGTCGGCTTCAACGGCTTTCCGCCGCTGAAGTCCTACGTGATCTGAGCGGCTCGTCCGGGCGGAGAGATCCCCTCTCCGCCCTTTCTGCATCTGCCGGCGGCTTCTCCAGCCGGAATATCGCCGGGCGGACGAAGAGAAACTTCAGCGGCCCATTCCGCACCAGGGCGTGCAGCAGCAGCGGAAAGCTGATGCCGGCGCATGTCACCAGCGTCGAAGCCAGGCCGATGTCCGTGATCACGCCTGTCCGGATAATGGCCCCGCGCGTCGCCGCCATCGGCAGGAAAAACGCCAGATAGATGACGATCGAATTGCGGCCGCAATAGCGCAGCCATTGTGTGTGGCGCGCCTCGGACAAGAGCACCGCTCCGGCGACGACGGCGCTTGCCCCGGTAAAGCCCGCGATGAGGCTCAGCAGCGGCAGAGCCGCGAAGTTCGGCGCTCCGAGCGGCGCCGGAATGAAGGTCGCGAGCCCTTCGACGACCGCCCATAGAGCGAGGCCAATACCCGCCGCGATCTTATGCCCGCGCACCCAGGCCGCCCGTGCGAAGACCGCGCCCGAGAAGATATAGCCCGCATAGAAATACACATAGCGCGAGCAGAATTCGTCGATGACGGTCGAGCCCGTCGCGATACGTGCCGTCTCTAGGAGCGCGGCCGCGAGGAAGACCAGCGGCCAGGGCACGCGGCGCAGCAGCTTCGTCGTGACGAAGAAGATCGGCAGAAGATAGATGAACCACAGAGTTCCGAGCGGCTCGACGAGGCCGAAAGCAAACTGCTCGAAGACAGCGCGCGGACCATCGGCGGCATTCTTGACGACGACCTGGATGGCAAGCCACAGGATGAAGAAATAGCCGAAATGGACGACCTTGCGATCGAGGAACGTGCGCCAGTCCCGCGTGATCGTCTGTCCGAGGAAGAGGCCGGCAATCAGGAAGAAATCCGGCATCCGGAAGGGCTTGGCGAAAGTGACCACCTGGTGCAGGAAGCCCTCGCCGCCCATTGCCTTGCCGGTGCCGAGCGTCGAATGCATCATCACCACCATGATGATGCAGAAGCCCTTGGCGTAATCGACCCAGGCGACGCGCGGTTTCTCGGTGGCCGGTTGTGGCATTTGTCCGGTCTTCTTCCACGATGCGGCGGTTTTTGGCCTGCGCGACCCGACTCTGTTCCAGAGTGGGACGCGGGCCAGCCTTCTGCGTCAGGGCCCGCAAGGTGGATGCCGCGGTGGTAAGATGAGAGGCTAGCCGAGGTGTTCGGTCTCGCTCAGCGTCATCCGGAGCTCGAAGCTCTTGAACTGCGAGAAGATGCGCCAGACCCAATCGCGCAGGGCGGCGCGCAGCACGATCGACATATCCGGGGGCGGCGCCAGCATGAAGCCCGAGAGGGAGAAGCCCGGCTCGTCGATCGTCGCCCGCAAGGTCGGATCGAGCTTGCCGATCCGGAAGCTGCGCGCGGCCTGCGGCACGCTTGACTCGCCCGTGGCCTCCCGGTCCACGATCTCGTTCTCGACGAGGATGAGCCGCAGATCTGGATAGCGCTCCGCGATCCTGGCCGTCACCTCCTCCGTCCGCGGCGTACCATCGTCGACATAGAGCAGGACCGGCTCGACGCCGCGCGCCAGCGCCTCGGTGACAAAGCCGGTATTGTCGATGAGAGCGAAGAACGGCTCCAGCGTGCGATGCCACAGATCGACGATCTTCGGCACGCCGTCATCGGCGAGCAAGGGATCGATCAGCGCCATCTGGCCCTGGATCGTATTGAGATCGGCGATGGCGACGCGGTCGGGAAAGCGCAGCGCGAAACCCGGCTCGTGCGCGTCGGTATCGAAGCCGCGGAAGCTGCGGCGGCTGGCGAGATAATAATCGCCGAGAAGGCGCGCCGTCATCGTCTTGCCGACGCGGCCGGAGAGCGAACAGACAATGAAGACGAACGTCCGAGCCGTCATCGCCCGACGACCGCCCGATTAAAGCACCGCGCGTGAGCCTTGTAGATCAGCCCCGGCCGGTGATGAGATCGAGCAAGCGGATTCGGTCGAACTCTTCCGCGTTCTTGTTTTGCCATGTACGCACGTAACCACGCAGAGTGAAAGAATGGTTCGCCGGCTCGCCCGACGCCGTCTTGTCGGCGACAAAGCTCGACAAAGGCGTGCCCGCAAGCTCCACCTGCTCATAGGCCATGGCATTGAGCTTCGGGATCGTGACCTCGCTCGCGTTCTTCACCTTGCCGAAATAGGTCTGCAACGTCGCCGGATCCCAATCGAAGAAAGTCGAGTCGTTGACGTAATTCTTGACGAGGAAATAATGCGCGTCGGTGACAAAAGGCGCCGTTTCGCTGATTTCCGAGAGCGAGGCGATCGACGGGCCGAGAATGTGGAACAGGACGAAATTGAACTCGCCCGCCTTCGCCGCATCGAGAAAGCCGACATCGCGAAGCGCTGCGAGGCTGGAGCCCAGCGCACCGGCGCGCGTGTCGATGAGGCTCACCTTCACCTGCGAGGTGTTGAGCGTATCAAGGATGCGCATCTGGTCCGGCGTCTGATTGATGTCGACGACCTGTGTGATCTCGGGATGGAAACGCTGCAACGTCCCGCGCGGCGTCTCGGTATCGAAGGCGCGAACGATGACATTATTGCTGGCGAGATAATCGAGAAGCGCTCGCGCGACGGTCGTTTTGCCTACCCCGCCCTTGTCCGCCCCAACCATGATCAGCGTCGGCTTCATCTGATTGTGCCCCATTCCAGGTGTCCGCGCGACGTCCTGCGCCTGCGGTGCGGGTTTCGGCGGCCGCGACCGGGCCGTCCGGGCCGCACGCTTTAAATGCTTAATGTTGCGAGCCATACGCCGATATACAGCACTTTCGCGAGTGCGCAAAACAGAGCGAAATTTAAGTTAAGGGCAGCGCTTCAACACTCAAGCCCCGGCAGGGGCGCCGCTATTTGTCCTCGCGGACGGTGTTGAAGGCGGTACTGTTCGGCGCCTTGCCGATTAGGGTATCGGTGCGATCGCGCTCGCGTTTGAAGGCGGCGAGCATCTTGCCGTCGAATTCCCGGGTCCGGGCCAGCCGCACCCGCATCGGGTCGACGAAATGGCCGTTGACGAGAACCTCGTAGTGCAGGTGCGGCCCGGTCGCAAGACCGCTTTCGCCAAGGTAGCCGATCACCTGGCCCTGCCGCACATGCACGCCATTGGCGATCCCGCGGGCAAAACCCGACATATGGTTGTAGGTCGTCATATAGCCGTTGGCGTGCTGAATGACGATGCGGCGGCCGTAGCCCGAGTCCCAGCCGGCCGACTCGATGACGCCGTTGCCGGCGGCGAAGATCGGCGAGCCGACCGGGGCCGCCCAATCGACACCTGTATGCATGCGGGTATAGCCGAGAATAGGATGGAACCGCATGCCGAAGGGCGAGGTTTCGCGCGCGCCGACGATCGGCGTGCGGATCAGGAACTTGCGCGACGACTTGCCGTTCCGGTCGTAGAAATCGACGAGGCCGTCGTCCGGCGTCTGGAAGCGGTAATAGCGATAGGTTTCGTTGCGGGCGATGATCGAGGCGAAGAGCAGTTCGTCGCGATGTTCCCCTTCCGCGCCGTTGTCGTAGAAGGCCTCGAAGGAATCGCCCCCCGTCACCGGGCGCTGGAAATCGACGTCATTAGCGAAGATGCGAACGAGATCGTCGATGACAGGCTTGGGAATATTCTGCTTCAGCGCGGTCTCATAGAGGGAATCATAAAGCCGCATGCCGCCTTGGTCCTCGTCGTTGTTGGCCGTGGCGGCGGGCTTTTCGTCGGCATCCTCATCGTTGTCCTCGACGCGGACATAATTGCCGCTGTCCGTGATCGCGACCGTCGTTTCCAGAGTTTCGTCGTTGTAGACCGAGAGCCGGGCCAGCGTCAGCCCATGATCGGAGCCGTTGAGATCGGCCATCAGCAATTTGAGCCGCCGGCCCTCCGGCACCGCCGGTTCGCCCGGTTTGGGGCTAAAGGCATTGGCGACCTGCGCCACCGCCGCATCGTCGATACCGGCGCCGCGCAGCGCATCTTCCAGCGTCTGGCCATGGCGGACGACGATGAGCCGCTCCTCCATCTCGGTCGGCTGTTGCAGCGACGTGGAGCGCGGCACGACGGTGACGTTTTCCGGCACCATCCGCACCTCGATCTGCGAGAACGGCGAGGAGGACAGCGGATCGTTGGGGTTCGCGTAAGGCAAGGCGCTGAACATGCCGGCGCGGCTCGTGCGCATCAGCAAAAGCTGCGGCGGCAAAGACAAGTGTTCGCCGCCGGCCGTCTGCTCCGAATTGACCTCCTCGGCGACCTGGGCCTGAACCTCTGGCAGCGACAGAACTGCGGTTGGCGACAATTTATCGGTGGGCAGATCGTGGACGGTGAAGGCGACATCCGCATCGCCCTGGTCGGAGGCGACCGGTTCGTTGACCGCTTTGCGGGCGTCGGCCAGCAATTTCAGCGGATCATAGGGCGGGACTTCATCGGCAAAGCCGGCCTCCGTCGTCACCAGCGTCGTCGCGACATGGGTGAAGCCGTGGATGCGGACCACTTCCTTGTCGCCGACCTTGATCGTCGTCGGCGCATTATAGGTCTGCTTATCGGCGACAATATCGATGGCTTTGACGAGCCGGTCACCCTTGCTCGGGTTGATGCCTGTCTCGGCCTCTTTATGGGTCGTCAGCGCCGGCACCGGCGCCTCGGCGAAATTCGATTGGCGGTCGAGCGCCGCATAGATCGCCGCGCCGATGAGCGCCGCCCCGGCAAAGGCCGTCAGGATCGTGCCGCCGAACCAGCGGATCGAGACGCGCCGCCGGTCGAGCGGGCTTTGTCGGTTGCCGCCGACCGCGATCGCGGGCTCAAGCCCGAGATCTCCGACCGCCTGAGAAAAATCCAGGCGGTTATGGGCGGTCAGCGTATCCATACGCCCGACAAGTTCCCCTCGTAATTGGCGAGCCGGCGGCACTTTAGGCTTTGCCGGGCTTCCGGCCAATTGCCTTGCGGCGTGGCGCAAATGTTTCTGGTCCGCGGCGCCGCCGGAATCTTATGGGCGCCCTGGCGAACCGGCTGATTTTCTTGGGTGTTGACGAAGCCTCGGGAAAATGGCCCAAATGCGGCGCTGGCGCCTGTCCTGATTGCGGTTGACAGATGCCCCACCGGCGGTTACTTCTCCGCCCGGATCGCGCGGCTAATGCCGCGTTTTTTCATTGGAATCGGGCGGTTCCGCTCAGATTTCCATGAGCCAAGCCACCTAAACTGTCAAAAAGCCGGCCGGAGATCCTCCGAGCCGGGTCGAACACGAGGCAAAGATGTTCGCAGTGATTAAAACCGGCGGCAAGCAATATAGCGTCGCCGCCGACGATGAGATTATCGTCATGACCTTGCCCGGCGAGCCGGGCGATGCCGTGACCTTCGATAATGTTCTGATGCTTGTCGACGGCGAGACGACCAAGTTCGGCGCGCCCTTCGTCGAAGGCGCCAAGGTGACCGGCACGATCGTCGCGCAGGAGCGCGGCCCGAAGGTGCTGGCCTTCAAGAAGCGCCGGCGCCAGAATTCAAAGCGCAAGCGTGGCCATCGGCAGGATCTGACACGGGTGAAGATCACCAGCGTCGCCTGAGCGCATGATCCCGGAAAGTTGCAGACTTTCCGGATTATGCGAAGGGAATTGGCCTTAAGTCGAGCTTCCGCCGACGGCGGAAAGGTTTTAGAATCAAAAAGTCCTCGATGATCCGCCAGGCGCGGCGCGAGGAAGAAGTTCGGAGCCAGGAAGATGGCGCATAAAAAGGCAGGCGGCTCGTCCCGCAACGGTCGCGACTCGGAAGGCCGGCGTCTCGGCGTGAAGAAGTTTGGCGGCGAATCCGTCGTCGGCGGCAACATTATCGTGCGCCAGCGCGGCACCAAATGGCATCCCGGCGTGAATGTCGGCATCGGCAAGGACCATACCTTGTTCGCCCTCGTCGACGGCACGGTGCACTTTAGGGCCAGCGCGACCTGTCGCGCGAGCGTGGAAGTCATCCCGGCCCAAGGCGCCGAGGCACAAAAGTAACGGTGGTGTTCAAAAGGACTCCACCGGCTCCCAGCAAACCCGGTGGACAGTCCGCAGCCAAATAGGCTGACGTCAGGTCCAGGAAAAACCCGGCAGGGTTTTTGATAGGGGGAGGTGGGAGACCACCATCCCCTTTATTTTTGGACCCGGCAGGGTCCCCGGAGATCAACATGTTCCCGGACCTGACACGCGACGACGTTTTCCGCCTCGAAACCCAGCGGCTGTGGCTGCGCTGGCCGCGCGCCGCGGATGCCGCGGCGATCGCCGCCTTCGCCTCGCGACCAGAGGTGGCGCAGATGACGGCGGCGATTCCCTATCCCTACCCCGCCAAGGAAGCCGACCGCTTCATCTTCGAGGCGCGCGCGGATAATGCCGCCGGCCGGGCGCTGCACCTCGCCCTGACCCTCAAGGGCGGGCCGCGGACCGTGCTCGGCCTCGTCTCGGCCATTGCCACGGGACCGTGCGAGGTGGAGATCGGCTATGCCATCGCCCCGGAGATGTGGGACCAGGGCTATGCCAGCGAGGCGGCGCGGATTCTCATCGATACCGTCTTCGCGCTGACCCCGGCGCAGCGGATCCTCGCCAACACCCGCATCAACAACCCGGCCTCACGCGCGGTGCTGGAGAAGAGCGGCTTCGTCTATGTCGACACGGGCCTCGACCCGCTGCCGGCCCGCGGCGGACTGCACCCGTGCGACCGCTTCGAGCTCGACCGCGCGCACTGGCGGGCGGCGTCGCGCGCCCTGCCCGCCATGGCGCACCAGCGCGAGATCAAGGAGACGCCGGTGCTTGACCAGGCGGCTGGCTGATCCGATAGCAATAAGCATCAATATTGAGCGCCCCCTCTCCCAGTCGGGAGAGGGGTCGGCGCGCGACCCGATTCAGCCACCCGATGAAATTTCTCGACGAAGCCAAGATTTATGTGAAGTCCGGCGCCGGCGGCGCTGGCAGCGTCTCGTTCCGGCGCGAGAAATTCATTGAGTTCGGCGGTCCGGACGGCGGCGACGGCGGGCGCGGCGGCGATGTGATCGCGCTTTGCGTGCCGGGCCTCAACACGCTGCTCGACTATCGCTATCAACAGCATTTCAAGGCCAAGACCGGCGGCCACGGCATGGGTCAGAACCGCGCAGGCGGCAAGGGCGCCGATGCCGTGCTCAAGGTTCCGGTCGGCACCGAAATCTACGACGCGGACGAGGACGTGCTGATCGCCGACCTGACCGAGATCGGCCAGAGCGTGCGCATCCTCAAGGGCGGCAACGGCGGCTTCGGCAATACGCATTTCAAATCCTCGACCAATCGCGCGCCGCGCCGCGCCAACCCCGGCGAGCCGGCGCAGGAGCGCACGCTGATCCTGCGGCTGAAGCTCATCGCCGACGCCGGCCTTGTCGGCCTGCCAAACGCCGGCAAATCGACCTTTCTCGCCAAAGTCTCGGCCGCCAGGCCGAAAATCGCTGACTATCCCTTCACGACGCTCGTGCCGGGGCTCGGCGTCGTCGCCTGCGACGGGCGCGAATTCGTCCTCGCCGACATTCCCGGCCTCATCGAAGGCGCGCATGAAGGCGCGGGCCTTGGCGATCGCTTCCTCGGCCATGTCGAGCGCTGCGAGGTTCTGCTGCATCTCGTCGATGCCGGCAGCGAACATGCGGGACAGGCCTATAAGACCGTGCGCCATGAGATCGAAGCCTATGGCGCGGGCCTCAGCGAAAAACCCGAGATCGTCGCGCTCTCCAAGATCGATACGGTCGATGCAGAGACGCTGAAGACGCAATTGGCGCGGCTGAAACGCGCGGCGAAGCGCACGCCCCTCGCGCTCTCCTCCGCGACAGGGCAGAATGTGCAGGAAGTCTTGCGCGCCTTGCTGAAAGAGATCGACGCCAAGCGCGTGGCGAAAGAGGCCGCGCCGGCCAAGACGGCGGAGTGGCGCCCATGACTTTTGCCGAAAGCGCGCCGGCGCTGCCGAAGCTCGTCCAGTTCCGCCGCATCACCATCAAGGTCGGCTCGTCGCTGCTCGTCGATCCGGCGCGCGGCGAAGTGAAGCGCGACTGGCTCGCCGCGCTCGCCGACGATATCGCCGGGCTGCACAAGATCGGTGCCGATGTGCTCGTCGTCTCTTCCGGCTCGGTGGCGCTCGGCCGCAGCGTGCTTGGCCTGCCCGGCGGTCCGCTGAAGCTCGAAGACAGCCAGGCCGCCGCCGCCGTTGGCCAGATCGCGCTGGCGCGCATCTGGTCGGAAGTTTTAGGCACGCACGGCATCAGAGCCGGGCAGATCCTCGTCACCTATCACGACACCGAGCAGCGCCGCCGCTATCTCAACGCCCGGGCGACGATCGATCGCCTGCTCGACCTGCGCGCCGTGCCGGTCATCAACGAGAACGACACGGTCGCGACCTCGGAAATCCGCTACGGCGACAATGATCGGCTGGCGGCACGCGTCGCGACCATGGCCTCCGCCGATCTCTTGATCCTGCTCTCCGATGTCGCGGGCCTCTACGATGCGCCGCCGGCCGAGAACCCCGGCGCGAAGCTCATCCCGCTCGTGCCGCGCATCACGCCCGAGATCGAGGCGATGGCGGGCGGGGCGGCCTCCATCCTCTCGCGCGGCGGCATGCGCACCAAGATCGAGGCGGCCAAGATCGCGACCGGCGGCGGCACGCATATGATCATCGCCGACGGGCGCGTGACGCATCCGATCGCGCGGATCGAAGCGGGCGGCCCTTGCACCTGGTTCCTCACCGGCACGACGGCGGTGACGGCGCGCAAGAAATGGATTGCCGGCACGCTCATCGCGCGCGGTGCGCTGACGGTCGATGACGGCGCGGTGAAGGCGCTGCTCTCCGGCAAGAGCCTGCTGCCCGCGGGCGTGAAGAAAGTCGAAGGCGAATTCGCGCGGGGCGATTGCGTCATCATCCGCGATGCGGAGGGCCATGAACTCGGCCGCGGTCTCGCCAATTACGACGCCGACGACGCGGCGAAGATCGCCGGGCACAATTCAGCCGAGATCGAAAACCTCATCGGCACGCCGGGACGGGCAGCGCTCATCCATCGGGATGACATGGTGCTGAAGGGGGATTGAGGGATTTCGTGGATGGCCGGGACAAGCCCGGCCATGACGGCAAGATTGGAGAAGCCATCCGGCCTCGGCCTCGCACAACCCATTCTGCTCTGCCCATTTATCCGCCGCCCGCGTCATGGCCGGGCTTGTCCCGGCCATCCACGCCATTCCTTCACGCAAGATCGTCGTAAAGATCGCGCCAATCGGGATTGGACTCGAGAATTAAGCGGACTTTCCACGCACGCGGCCAATGCTTCATGTTGCGCTCGCGCTGGATCGCCGTGCGGATATCGTCATAGCGCTCGATATACACGAGCCGTGTAAGCCCATATTGTTTCGTGAAGCCTTGATAAAGACCCGTCCGATGTTCATAGGCGCGGCGCGAAAGGTCATTCGTTACGCCGGTATAAAGCGTTCCGTTGGGCCTGTTGGTCATGATGTAGACCCAGCCTCCCCGCATTGCGTTAGGATGAACCGCGTGGATGGCCGGGACAAGCCCGGCCATGACGCGCCGGAGCGATTGGCTTAAGCCCCCCTCAATTCAAGCCGCACATGAATCGTATCCTCCTCCCGCCGCAGGGCGAGCGGCGGGCCGGCGTGCTGGAAGACATGCAGCATCGGGATATTGTCGGCGAACATATCGGCTTCGAGATATTCGATGCCATTGGCGCGCGCGATCTCGATGATATGCTGCATCAGCAGGCGGCCCATGCCATGGCCCTGATAGCCATCGACAATGGTGAAGGCGAGTTCGGCGCGCTTCGGCGGATCGGCGTCATCGATCGCGAAATAGCTGACGCCGCCGATGACGATCTCGTCCGCGCCCGCGCCGGTGGTGATGAGCAGAGCGGCATCGCGCTTGAAATCGACGCCGGTGATATGGGCGAGTTCGGCCTCCGTGACCTCGGCGCGATATTCGAAGAAGCGCGCGTGGATCGTCTCCGACCCCAGAGTATGGAAGGCGCGGCGGATGCGCGGACCGTCGTCGCGATGCACCGCCCGCAAGGTCACGGGCGTGCCGTCGTCAAGCTTCGTCTTGAGGCAAAAGGTCGAAAAGTCTGGCACGGGGCCGCCTCACCGCGTTGGACGGCGCAGACATAGCAAGGCCCGCGGGCCGCGGGTATGGGACAAATCAATCCAGCCGCGCGCCGGGCGGCGCTGTGGTAGGCTTGCCGCATGACTGAGGCCCCGACCCAAACCCGCGCATGCGGCGCCTGTTCGCTCTGCTGCAAGCTCCTGCCCATCGCCGCGCTGGAAAAGCCGCACGATCAATGGTGCGCGCATTGCCGGCCGGGCGCCGGTGGCTGCATGATATATGACAGCCGGCCGGAAACCTGCCGAACCTTTTCCTGCTATTGGCTCGCGGACCCGGCAGCGGGCGAACATTGGGCGCCGCTCAAGGCCAAAATGGTGGTGCAGATCACCGGCGGGCACGATGCGGCCTTCGATCGTTTCGTCGACGTGCATGTCGATCGCGGCGCGGCCGACGCCTGGCGCAAGGAGCCCTATGCCGCCGATCTGCAGCGGATGAGCGCCGAGCCGCGCACGCTGGTGCGCATTTTCCAGGGTCATCGCACCTTTATCGTGCGGCCGGGCGAAGTGCTGGAAGTCAAACGCGCATAAGCGCTTTCCGGCCAGATGGAATCATCTGGCCGATAAGAAATCGCGCCAATTCAAAAAAGTTGGAGCGTGTTCTCATCGGAAAAGTCATGCAACTTTTCCGGAACACGCTCTAGCCGGAACAAAGATGGCACTGACTGCATTGCTTTAGGCCCGCGTTCTATGCGCGGCCCTCATAGGGAGGAAACCGATGAGCAAGCTCACGAGCAAGGGTCGCGATGAACTTCCGGCCAAGGATTTCGCCGGCCCCGGCCGCTCCTATCCGATCGAGGACAAGGCTCATGCGCGCAATGCCAAGGCGCGCGCGGCGCAGGCCGTCAAGGCTGGGCGCATGAGCAAGTCCGAAGAAGCCAGGATCGACGCCAAGGCCGATAAGGAATTGCGCAAGAAGTAGGGATTTGCGTCGGGCGTAGCGCGCCCGGCGCTCAGCTCTTCTTGATATAAAGCGCACACCAGCCGGACGGGCTGATCGAGCCTTCGACGAGCTGGCACGAGCTTGGCGCCTGGAAGTATGTGCAGGTGCTGCATTGCTGGCCGTTTTTCGGCGAAGACTGGTAGTGCGCCACCGCTTGAGCGACCTTCTGTTGCGCGCGGGCGCGCAGGGGCGTCAGGCCGACTGCCCCGGCACTTGCGACAAAGGCCGCACCGCTCAGCAGCGCGCGGCGCGAAAGCGCCTGCGCCTCAAGGGCCTCAACTTTTTGGCGACACGAACAGGGTGTGGCTTGGGTCATCGGCGCTCTCTCCGCGTTTAGCAGGGCGCGACGGTTCTTTAGAATAGATACAGTCTCGCGCCGTGCGTTAACGCCACGCCGCGCCCGCGGTTCCCTCCGCCTATGTTCAAGCTGGCGCCTGCACGCGCTCGCGCAAATGCCTGCGCCAGACATAGAGAGCAAGCAGCGCGACGGGAATGCCGATCAGCGACGTCTCGATGAAGAACCAGGTGAAATTCACCCGCTCGATGATGAAGCCGGAAGCCCCGGCGAGCAGGCTGCCGGGCAAGGCGCAGAGCGATGTCAGCAGCGCATATTGGCTCGCGGCGTGCTCCGTCGCGGTGAGCGTCGACATATAGGTGATGAGCACGATCGACGCGAAGGCATAAGCGAAACTGTCGATGCTGACGCTCGTTGCGAAGAGCCAGAAGTCATGCCCGTGGCCGCCGTAGGCGGCGAGATAGGCGAGCGCGAGATGCGAGGCCGAGGCGAAGATTGTGCCGATGAGCAGCGTCGCCATGATGCCGAGCCGCGTGATGACGATGCCGGCCGTAAACGTGCCCGCGAGCGCGACCCAGAAGCCGAAGAGCTTCGTCACCGTCGCGATATCCGAATCCGAATAATGCAGATGTTTGAACAGCGGCATGGCCATGGCGCTCGACACATAGCCGGGCATGCGGAAGCCCGCGACGAGCAGCAGGATGGGAATGCCCATCGTGCCGAGGCGGGTGAGAAGCTCCTTGATCGGCGCGACGATCGTGCCGACGAAGCCGTCGTGCTTGGGATGCGGGCGCAGATCCGACGGCGGCTCAGGGGCGAGCAGCGCCGCGATCATGCCGGGCAGCATGCAGGCCGCCATGGAAAGATAGGCGGCGCGCCAGCCGAAAGCATCGGCGATATAGAGCGCCCCCGCGCCCGAGACGAAACCGCCGATGCGCCAGCCGATCTCCGCCCAGGACGACATGAGGCCGGCGCGCTCGGGCGGCGCAACGGTGATGCGCCAGCCGTCGATGACGATGTCCTGCGTCGCGCCGGCAAAGCCAAGCGCCAAAGAGAAGAAAATTGTCCACGCGAGCCAATGCGCGGGATCGCCGAAGGCAACGCCGATGAGCGCCAGCGCGACGCCGATCTGCGCGGTGACGATCCAGCCGCGGCGGCGCCCCAGCAGGCGGCTGAACAGCGGCGCGTCATATTGATCCATGAACGGCGCCCAGACGAACTTGAATTTATAGGCGAGCGTCAGCTCGCTCATCATGCCGATGATGGCGAGCGGCACTTTCGCTTCCGAAAGCCAGGCCGATTGCGTGACGTAGACGAGCAGAAACGGAATGCCCGAACTGAACCCGAGCCCGAACATGGCGCGGATGCGCGCATCGGCGACGAGATGGCGGAGCGACAGACCGTTCTCGTTTTTCGCGGGCAAAACCTGCTCTTGCATCGGCCTATGGGGCTGGATTTCCCGTACTATAGGTAGCGCGTTTTTCTGACGTTTGCCTGTCGCGCCGTGCGGGCAATCTCATCCGAAATTCGGATGCGCGGCGCTGGCCCGCTGCCGCGGGCCGGAGGTCTGAAGGATTGAGGAGCGTTGGGCCGGCGAGCTTGAATCAGAGCCCGGCCACCACCACCAGCCGCCTGATCTCGCCGTTGCGATAGGCATCGAGGAAGGCAGGGTAATTGCGGAACGAGACGCAGCCGTTGGAATCGCCGCGCGGCCCAAGCATGAATCTGTGGGCGAGAAGGCCGACGCGGCCATAGGGATCCCCGCCGACCGGGACCAGCCGCAGCGCCGCGACACCGTGGAAGAGCTGCTCGCGCGGCTTCAGATCGTAAATGCCGGGCGGTGTCGGACCGCGCATTTTCTCGCGAACATAACGCGGATCATCGAAGGCGCCGCCAAGGCCCGAATGAGCCTCGAGCCGGCGGCCATCGGGAAGATAAACCGTGTGCGTCGCGATATTATAGACAGCCGTATAGCGATCATAAGGCGCCATGGCGGCCGCAGCGGACCGGGGCGAGGAGTCAACGACACCATCCTCCGATTCCGCATAGGCGAGCGCCTGGCCGGACGGACGGTTGATGCCGCCGAAAAGCTTGTCGAAGAAGGAATTGTGATCCTGCGGCGTCGGCGCAGCGGCGACCTGCGTGGTTTCCTTCGGCTGCGGCGCCTGACGGACCGCGACGCGGGTGTGATTTTCGGCCTCGGGAACGACAAGGCCGTCGGGACGCGGCGCCGGCAGAGGTACGCTGGCAACCATATGCGCCGGCGGCAGCGGCGCGCTGGCTGCGAGGCTTTGATCGCCGGACAGGGGAAGCACGTTCTCCTTGCCGGATTGATCGTCCTGCGCCGATTTATCCTGCGTATCACTATCGTCCGCCGGAACCCGCGGCGCGACCAGCGATTGCGGCTCGACCGGCGGCAGAGGAATTGCGGCGAGCTGGGTTGGCAAAGCGGCAACGCGCGGCGCCGACACGGCCTCCGGGTCCGGCCCGAAGGTGGAGGGCAAGGGCGTGCTCTGCGCGAAGGAGGCGCGCGCCGCCTTTAGCGAAAACGTGGGATCGATGAACGGGCTGTAGACATTCGCCGCGACATGCACCGGAGCGGCCGGCGTTTCGATAGCTTGGGCGACTTGCGGCTTGACGAACTGCGGCGCTTCAAGGGTCGGAGCCTCGACCGGCGCCTCGACGACCTTAAACTGCGCATCCGGATGGACGTAAACGATCCAGGCGCCGGCTAATGCCGCAAGCCCAAGGGCAACAGCGCCAGGCGCCGCCTCGGAAAGAACTCTGCGGAAAAACCCCCGTCGATTAAACGACGTGAAATCCTGCGGCGCATAGGTCCAGTAGGTCATCCACCCCGCGTCCTGTTCGACTTCACTTTGTGCCTTCTCGCTTGCCTGGACTTGACCACCTCGCGGCGGAGCCAGAGTGCGGAGGCCTTTATTTGAGGACGTTTTTAGTTAAATGCCGATTAATGATCTTACCTTCACGATACTCCGGATTGCGGCAATGACAGGGCAAAGCCCAGCCGTTTGCCGAAAGCGGGGCTCATTAAGACTTCATCGATCTTCGGATTTACTATTCGCCCCCACCCCAGCCTTCCAAAAAAATACCTCGGCCACAAGGGGCCTGCGCCCGGCGCAAAGGCGGAAAAGCGGGGATGAAGGCGCCGAAATCCGCCCGATCCGCCAGAATCGCGGCGCTCCAGCGCGCATCCGCCTGCCCGAATGGCCGCAAGATATCTCGCAATAAGCCGGATTCGTATTTGAATATTAGATAGTTACGAATATCGGCCTCCGGCCGCAACGCGCCGCCCTACCCGCAACGGCACGCTCATTTCGCAGGGCGCGGCAACCTTGCAACACATAGACAAAGAATCGGTCCGATCCTCCATCGCCTGCGGCGCGGCGCCGCGCGACACCCTGGATTGGTTAAAATTCGACCTCCAATTCGGCGAGCTCTTCGGGTTCGGCCTTGGCGGCGGCGATCCAGGTCCGCATCGGCTCCCATTCGAGGATGGTCGAGCAATAGGCTTTGGCCACCGGATTGAGCGGCACATTATACGTGATGAAGCGGGTTGCGACGGG
This sequence comes from Methylovirgula sp., assembly GCA_031291555.1. Lineage (GTDB taxonomy): Bacteria > Pseudomonadota > Alphaproteobacteria > Rhizobiales > Beijerinckiaceae > Methylovirgula. The sequence goes on from JARLIV010000031.1 coordinate 19,572, forward strand.
CGCATACATCGCGTCCGCGATGGTCGGCGCCGCGCCATAGAGAAATGGCCCGCCCCAGCGCGTCAGACATTCCTGCCAGATCGTCTGCACGCGATCGATATCCGGCTGCGCCCCGGCGAAAATTTTGAAGCTCGTGTGCCGGGCTTTCAGATTCATCGGCAGCGCCGAGCGCAGATTGTAGAAGCCGGAATGGATCTCGCCGGAGATCGAGCGGCAATGCGCCCGCGCCGCCTCATCTTTGGGCAACATGCCTGCTTCGGGATGCTGCTCCGCAAGATATTCCGCGATGGCCAGCGTATCCCACACGCTGACGTCGCCCTCGGTCAGCCGCGGCACTAGAACCGAAGGCGCCAGGAGCAGCAGTTCGGCGCGATTGGCCGGATCGTCGAGAGCGATGGGCTGCTCTTCCACCTCTATCCCGGCGAGCTGGCACAGCAGCCAACCGCGCAAAGACCAAGAGGAGTAGTTCTTGCTTGAGATCGTAAGGACGGGACGCGCCATGACCGCTCCTGAACGCGAACGGGTGAATCTTTAAGCATGCGCCGATATTGCGGTGCAAAATGAAAGACCTTAGCCTTGAAGCACATGTTGTACCGCGCTTATCAGGCTTACTCGGAAGCCTCTGAACCTATCCGCATGATGGCCCGCGCCGGCTTGAGCTTGGGCCCGCTCTTCACCGGCATCAGCGAAATAGGATTCGGCAAGCATTATGCGGCGGCGCTGGAATTGATCGCCCGCACCAGGCTCTCACACGCGCGGCCCGACTATCGCGTCGAAAGCGTGCTCGTCGATGGCGAGCCCGTGCCGGTGCATGAGAAGGTGGTCGCCGCGCTGCCCTTCTGCAATCTCGTCCGCTTCAGCAAGGAGAGCGCCGCGCCACAGCCGAAAATGCTGGTCGTGGCGCCGCTCTCCGGCCATTTCGCGACGCTGTTGCGCGAAACGGTGCGCACGCTGGTGCGCGACCACGAGGTCTATATCACCGACTGGAAGAATGCCCGCGACGTGCCGCTCGAGGAAGGGCCGTTCGGCTTCGATGATTATGTCGACTACGTCATCCGCTGTCTGGAGCTAATCGGGCCTGGGGCGCATGTGCTGGCCGTCTGTCAGCCCTGCGTGCAGACGCTGGCTGCGGTCGCGGTGATGGCAGAACAGCGCAATCCCGCCGAGCCGCGCAGCATGACGCTGATGGCCGGCCCGGTCGATGTGCGCGTCAATCCCTCGAAGGTCAACGAGCTTGCGACCTCGAAGCCGATCGAATGGTTCGAGGACAATCTGATCGCGCATGTGCCGGACCATCTGCCGGGCGGCGGCCGGCGCGTCTATCCCGGCTTCGTCCAGCTCACGGCCTTCATGTCGATGAACATGGACCGCCACATCAAGGCGCATCGTGATCTCTACGAGCATCTGAGCGCCGGCCGCGAGGCTGAGGCCAAGGCGATCATGAGCTTCTACGACGAATATTTCGCCGTGCTCGATCTGCCGGCAGAATTCTATCTCGAAACGGTCAAGACCGTTTTCCAGGATGCCGCATTGGCGAAAGGCGAATTGACCTATCGCGGCGAGAAAGTGAATCCGCGCGCCATTCGCCGCACGGCGTTGCTCACCGTCGAAGGCGAACGCGACGACATCTGCTCCGTCGGCCAGACGGCGGCGGCGCACATGCTTTGCGACGGGCTTCGGCCGCACTTGAAGCGCCATCATTACCAGGTCGGCGTCGGCCATTACGGCACGTTCAGCGGCCGCCGCTGGAACAGCCAGATCTATCCGCAAATCCGCAATCTGGTGTTGGCGATGAACTAAAGGCGCGATCGCTCCGCGCACGCCGAACTGTAAGGAGGCTGACGATGACAGAAGGACATGCCGCAGTTTTAGAGAAAGACTTTACACCCTCGACAAAACCCGAGACGGAATTCTCACATGTCAAGCCGGGCGATACCGAATTCAAAGGCGAGGGCCTGCGCGACTTTTTCCTCTATCGCGATCTCGGCGTCGCCAAAGCGACCAACGGCAAGGTTATCGCGCATCTCGTCAAGGCCAATATGCCGCCGACCGAAGGAACGGGCTGGCACAAGCATATCGCCGACTTCCAAATCGTCATCATGACGAAGGGATGGGCGCGCTTCATGTATGAGGACAAAGAGACGCTCGTCTCCGCCGGCGATGTCGTGCATCAGCGGCCGGGCATCACCCATTATCTGTTCGATTATTCGCCGGACATGGAATATCTCGAAATCGTCAGCCCGGCCAATTTTGGCACTGTCGAGGTCGAAGGGCCTTGCGAGGTTCCGGCAGCGACGCCGTGGAAATGAGGCAGCTTCGGCGCTTCGCCCAACATACTCTCTTGCCGCGCGGGTGGACTCATCCGCGCGGGCCCGTGATGGCCGCGCGGATGGCCAACTGAGTCTGCGCACCAGTTTCGCCCGCGCGGGAAGATGATCGTTCCCCCGCGCCGGGGCGCATTCCACAATTTTTTTAAAGATTTATCCGGCTGCTTCGCCGCGCTGCATCGCCTTGGCGGCGCGCCAGGTTCGGCACAGCTTTTCCCGCACGGCAAGCGCAAGCGCGACC
>JARLIV010000184.1 GCA_031291555.1 Methylovirgula sp.
CTACGCGAAGCAAAAGAACGTTTCATCCGCCAAGGCTGCTCCGCATGGCGCGGGGAATGTCTGGACGTGGACCGCGCTTGATTCAGATACGAAGCTTATCGTTTCCTATTTCGTTGGCGGTCGTGATGCCGAGTGCGCCAATTTCTTCATGGACGATTTGCGCTTTCGTATCGACGGCCGGATGCAACTGACGACCGATGGTCATGGCGTTTATCTCGATGCCGTTGCGGGCGCTTTTGGCGACGATGGCGTCGATTATGCCATGCTGGTGAAACTCTATGGCGAACCGGCTGAGCAAGGCCCTGAGAAGCGCTATAGCCCGGCCGTCTGCACAGGTGCGAAGAAAAAGGCGATCCTAGGAACGCCCGACGAAAAACACGTCAGCACGTCGTATGTTGAGCGGCAAAATCTCTCAATGCGGATGCACATGCGCCGCTTCACGCGCCTAACAAACGCGTTCTCAAAGAAACTCGACTCGCACATTCACGCGTTGTCGCTCTATTTCACGTTCTATAATTTTGCCCGGATGCACAAAACACTTCGCATGTCCCCTGCTATGGCCGCAGGCTTGACGGACAAGCTTTGGAGCATGGAAGATATTGTCGCGCTGATTGATGAACTTAAACCGATCCCGGGCAAACGCGGACCCTATAAAAAATCGGGAAAGGCACTTCATGCTTAGTCAGGAAGTCTTTCTATCTTTGCTGAAGGAGTCGCCCGAGATGGAGCGGGCGTTTATGGCTGCCGTTCGGGCCACAATCGTATGCCGCGCGGCGGAAGCAAATAAATCGGGATTTTTTTCGAACCTGGGCGCGAAGCAAAAAGGCGTTAAGATGATGTTTTTGACTGAACAATTGATTTCTGGCTTTAGATACAACGGCTCCCCGTTATCAAAAGAAGAAGACAAGCTAGTCCGTGAGTGGATTGTGGGAACTGCCATCGCATTTGAGAACGCAGTTCTGAGCGGCAAACAAATTTCAAACTGAGACACTACCCCCCTCCCACCCTCCTTGACTCCCTCTCCAAAAAGTCCGATGACTAGAACAAATATGGAACATCGGATCGAGAGAGATGGCCGGGGAGCCTTTACGGCTTCGCCAAACCCTTCCGCATGGAAGCGATTTGGCGGAGCGGCTCAGTCTTTTGCGCCGGGAAATGGCCGGCATAGCCGCGGCGGCTCCGCCGGCTGGCGCGGCGCAGGCACATGTCCCGCTTGGCGCGGCGGGGCTCGACAGGTTGCTCGCGGGCGGCCTCGCCACCGCCGCGCTGCATGAGATCACCGCTGCCGCGCCGGGCGATGCTCCGGCCGCGGCAGGCTTCGCCCTGGCGATGGCCGCGCGGCTCGCCGCCCCCCGCAACGCGCCGCTCGTCTGGATCGGCGAGGATTTCGCCGGGCGCGAACAGGGCGCGCTCTATGGCCCCGGCCTGGCGCTGCATGGCATCGACCCGGCCAGGCTCGTCCTCGTCCATACGGCAAACGCCAAGGACGCGCTCTGGGCGATGGAAGAGGCACTGAAGTGCCGGACGCCCGCCGCCGTCATCGGCGAAATCTTCTCCGCCAAGCTCTATGACCTCACGGCCTCGCGCCGGCTTGTCCTCGCCGCGCAGAAGCATGGCACGACCGGCCTCATCTGCCTCGCCGGGCCGGTGTGCGCCGAGGCTTTGTCGAGCAGCGCCGAGACGCGCTTCGAGATCCGCGCCCGCCCAAGCGCCCAGCTAGCTTCCGCCGGCGGCCGCACGCCCCTGCCCGGCCCCGCCGCCTTCGATGTGCGCCTCGCCAAGGCGCGGGCCGGGCCCGCGGGCTTCTTCCCCGACCGCGAAAAATTCCATCCCGTTCTGTGGAGCCATCGAGAGGTCTTGTTCCGTGACGCGTTATCTCTCCCTCTGGCTGCCGTCGCTGGCGACGGACCGGATCAGCCGCCGCGACGCCGCCGCGCGTGAGGCGCCGCTCGCCACTGTCGTCAAAGTGAAAAGCGCGCAAAGGCTCGCCGCCGTGAACCGTGCCGCCGCCGCGCGCGGCCTGCGGCCGGGCCTCGCGCTCGCCGATGCCCGCGCCATTCTGCCGGATCTCCATTGCTGCGCAGCGGATGCGGCGGCCGAGGCCGCGACGCTCGCCAATATCGCCGATTGGTGCCGCCGCTTTACTCCCCTCGCGGCGCTCGATGCGCCGGACGGCGCCATGCTCGACATTACCGGCGCGGCGCATCTCTTTGGCGGCGAGGCGAAGCTTTGCGAGGAGATCGAAGCGCGGCTCGAAGCGCAGGGCTTTGCCGCCCGCACCGCCATCGCCGCGACGCCCGAGGCCGCCTGGGCGCTGGCGCGCTTTGGTGAAGCGCGCGTGATGCCGGAGGAGGCCAGCGAAGAGGATCTGCGCCGCCACCTCGGCGCGCTGCCGCTCGCCGCCTTGCGGCTCGACGAGAAAATGCTGGCCGAACTGGCGCAGGCGGGTCTGCGCCGCATCGGCGATCTCATCCTGCGGCCGCGCGCGCCGCTCGCTGCGCGGTTCGGCAAGCAGCTCTTTGTCCGGCTCGATGCGCTGCTCGGCCACGCCAAGACGCCGATCACACCGCGCTTCGAGGCCCCGGCCTATCTCGCCGAGCGGCGCTTTGCCGAGCCGATCGTTCAGCGCGAGACGATCGAGGCAACGATCCTCGGCCTCGCGCGCGAGTTGTCGCTGCTGCTGGCGCGGCATGGCGAAGGCGCGCGGCAGCTCGATGTGAGCCTCTTCGGCGTCGATGGGCGCGTGCGGCACCTGCGCGCCGGCACCAGCCGGCCTCTGCGCGATCCGGCGGTGATCGCCCGGCTCTTCCGCGAGAAGATCGAGGCTGCCGGCAACATAGACGAGCGCGATCCGCTTGATGCCGGCTTCGGCTTCGATCTCGTGCGGCTTTCCGCCGAAGAGACAGAGCGGCGGGACGAGGAACAGGCCCATTGGCTGGCACTAGATCACGCTGCGATTGGGCGAAATCGCCCGGTCGCAGACAACGTGATCGATTCAAAAAGCATGGAGCGCGCTTATTGCGAAAAACCGGCATCCACTTTTTCGCAGCGCGCTCTAACGGCGCAAGACGATCTCGCCGATCTCGTCGACCGGCTGGGCGCGCGGCTCGGCCTGCGGCGCGTGCTGCGGCTGGACCTCGCCGATACGCATTGGCCCGAGTTTGCGGTGGCGGCTGTGCCCTTGTACGACCACAGAAGCCCTCACCCTGAGGAGCCTTCCAAAGGAAGGCGTCTCGAAGGGCGAGGGCGGCCAAACGGACAGGCTTGCGAGGACGCCCTTCATCCTTCGAGACGCCCACTTCGCGGGCTCCTCAGGATGAGGGCTACCGCAAGCGGGGAAAGGGAACTATCGCCCCGCCCCATCCGCCTGCTCGAGAAACCCGAGCCGATCGAGGCCATCGCCAGCGTGCCGGATGGCCCGCCCGTGCGCTTTCGCTGGCGGCGCGTGTTGCATGAAGTCGCCGCCATCGAGGGGCCGGAGCGGATCGCGCCGGAATGGTGGAAGCACGATGCGCTTACCCGCGATTATTTCCGCGCCGAGGATGCCGAAGGCCGGCGCTTCTGGCTGTTCCGCGAAGGTCTCTATGAGACAGGGACGGCGCGCCCGCGCTGGTTTCTGCATGGGCTTTTCGCATGAGTGGCGACAAGCCCCCGTCATCGCGAGGCGCAGAGCGACGAAGCGATCCAGATGCAAAGGCTGGATTGCTTCGCTTCGCTCGCAATGACGCAACCTCACAAAAAAACACCTTCGTTCCCTTCGCCGAATTCGGCGTGACGACGAATTTCTCCTTTCTGCGTGGCGCCTCGCATCCGGAAGAATTCGTGGAGCAGGCCTATAGGCTTGGCCTCAAGGCCATCGGCATCGCCGACCGCAATTCGCTGGCCGGCGTCGTGCGCGCCTATAGTTTCGCCCGCCTGAACGAGATCGCACCAGAGACTTTGCGCGTCGTCACCGGCTGCCGCCTTGTCTTCTGCGACGGCACGCCCGACATTCTCGCCTATCCGCAGGACCGCGCCGCTTATGCGCGGCTTACCCGCCTCATCACGCGCGGCAATATGAAAGGCCAGAAGGGCCTCTGCCGGATCACAGCGATGGATCTCCTCGAAGCCGCCGAGGGCCTTCAGCTCGCCGTTCTTCCGGACAGCACCTGGGAGCCGGAGGATGCCGCCGCGAAGCCGGGCAAGATCTATGAAGATTTCGCGGACGGTGAGGCCGCGACGCCCGCCCTGCCCCTGCGGCAAACAGAATTGCCGTCCGACAGCGAAACATTTCTGCGTCAACTTCGCGAAGCCGCGCCTGGCCGCGTCTGGCTCGCCGCAAGCATGACCTATGGGCCGCATATGCGCCAGGCTTTGGCCGACCGCGCCGCGCTATCGCGCCGCCTCAACCTGCCGCTCATCGCCACCAATGATGTGCTGATGCACGAGGCGGCGCGGCGGCCTTTGCAGGATGTACTCACCGCCATCCGCTACCGCACGCCGCTCGACGCCATTGGCCGGAAGCTGCAAGCCAATGCCGAGCGGCATTTGAAAAGCGGCGCGGAGATGGCCCGGCTGTTCGCCGAGGCGCCGCAGACCATCGCGGAATGCCTGCGCTTTCTCGAAGGTCTCGCCTTCTCGCTCGCCGATCTCAAGAACGAATATCCGGAGGAATTGCGCGCCGGCTATGCAACGCCGCAAGAGGCGCTCGAAGCCTATGCCTATGCGGGCGCTGCCACGCGTTACAATGGCGCCGTACCGGCGAAAGTGAAATACGCGCTCGCCCACGAGCTTCAGCTCGTCGCGGAAATGAAATACGCGCCTTACTTTCTCACCGTGCACGACATCGTGCGTTATGCGCGCAACCAAAAGATCTTGTGCCAGGGGCGCGGCTCGGCCGCCAATTCGACCATCTGCTATTGCCTCGGCATCACCGATGTCGATCCGACACAGACCGAACTGCTTTTCGAGCGCTTCATTTCGAAAAGCCGCGGCGAGCCGCCGGACATCGATGTCGATTTCGAGCACGAGCGGCGCGAAGAGGTGATGCAATATATCTACAATCGCTATGGCCGCACCCGCGCCGGACTCACCGCCACCGTCATCACTTATCGTAGCCGCTCCGCCTTGCGCGACGTCGGCAAGGCCTTCGGCCTCTCCGAGGATGTCATCGCGGCTTTGTCGAGCTCGCTCTGGGGCGGCGCCTCGCAGGGCCCGCAGGCGCAACAGGTCCGCCGCCTCGGCCTCGACCCGCGCGAGGATCGGCTCGCGCAGACGCTGGCGCTGGCGCAAGAGCTTGTCGGCTTTCCGCGGCACCTTTCGCAACATACCGGCGGCTTCGTCATTACCCGCGGCCGGCTCGACGAAACCGTGCCCATCGCCCATGCTGCGATGGACGAACGCACCACGGTCGAATGGGACAAGGACGACCTCGATGCGCTCGGTCTTTTGAAGGTCGATATTCTCGCCCTCGGCATGCTCACCTGCCTGCGCAAGAGTTTCGACCTTTTGCGCAATCATTACGGGATCGATCTGACAATCGCCAGCATTCCGGCGGGAGAGCGCGCGATCTATACGATGATCTCCCGCGCCGACACGATCGGCGTCTTCCAGATCGAAAGCCGCGCGCAAATGTCGATGCTGCCGCGGCTGCGTCCGCAGACATTCTACGATCTCGTCGTCGAGGTCGCGATCGTGCGGCCGGGGCCCATCCAGGGCGACATGGTGCATCCTTATCTGCGCCGCCGGCAGGGCTTGGAGCCCGTCGATTATCCCTCGAAGGAACTCGAAGCCGTGCTCGGCAAGACGCTGGGCATCCCCTTGTTCCAAGAGCAGGCGATGAAAATCGC
>JARLIV010000185.1 GCA_031291555.1 Methylovirgula sp.
AGGCTTGCCTCTTTCAGGAGGCAGCCATGTCCGATCCTTTTCAGGTTTCACTTGCGCCGCAGCAGCTTTGGCAGGCGATCAATCCCTGGACGTTCTATCAGCAGGGTTCGCAGATCGGCCTGATCAATATCGATCTGGGCCAGACGCCGAGCCCACAGACCGAGCGTAACATTCTCAACGATGTCGGCAGCTATGGGCGCCAGATCGGCCATATCGGCGATGCGCTCGAAGTCATCCTCGACCATATGAAGCTCACGGATCTCGAGCCCGCCGAAAAGGATGCGATCGACATTCTGCGCGGCCAGCTCGCACAGGTCCGCCGAATCAAAGCGCGCATCGAGGCGACGAAGACTAACCCTCAAGATGCGCAATCCGCTCCGGCACCGGCGGATGCGAATAGTTGAAGAGGATGTAAAGCCAGTCCGGCGTCAATGTCGCGAGATTGTCGCGACTGAGCTTGGTCAGTGCCGAAATCATCGGCGCGGCGCCGACCATGGACTTGGCGAAGGCATCGGCCTGAAACTCCGCCCGGCGCGAGATAAAATTCGTCACCGGCGCGAGAAGGCTGGCAAACGGCCCCATGCCGGTCAGGACGATCATCAGCACCAGGGCGGGATCGTTCGGCAGATGGAAGGCGCCCGGCAGCGTGCCCGCCGCGAAGGCCCAATGCAGGATGGCGAAACCCGCCAGCGCCAACAGCGCGCTCTCGCCAATGCGCTGGAGTACATGGCCGAATTTGAAATGCCCCAGCTCGTGCGCAAGAACGGAAAGAATCTCATCGCTCGTATGCTTCTCCAACAATGTGTCGAAGAAGACGATGCGCTTGGCCTTGCCGAAGCCGGTGAAATAGGCATTGCCATGCGCCGAACGCTTCGACGCATCCATCACAAAGAGCCCCTTCGACTCGAAGCCACATTTGGCGAGAAGCGCCTCGATGCTGGCGCGCATCGGTCCTTCCGCCATGGGGGTGAACTTGTTGAACAGCGGCGCGATGAAAGCCGGATAGATGACGATCATCGCCACCATGATCGCCATGAGTCCCGCCCAGGCGAAAATCCACCAGAGGTTCGGCAGCGCCCGCAGCAGAGCGAACAGGCCGTAGAGCAGAGGCACACCGAGCGCGAGCTGAAGCACGGCGGCCTTCACCTGATCGAGCGCAAAGGTCGCCGGCGTCGTGCGGTTGAAGCCAAAGCCGGCCTCGAGCTTGAAGGTCTTGTAAATCGAGAATGGCAGCGTCAGCACATAGGAGATCGCCACGACGAGAACGACGGTGGCGACGCTGCGCGTGAGGCCCGCCGGAATATGGGCGGCGACGAAGCCGAAGACGGGACGCAGCAGAAAGGCCAGCCAGATGATCGCGAGATCGGCATCGTAGATCGTCTCGATGACCGCGAACCGCGCGCGCGCCTCGGTATAATCGGCGGCGCGCTGATGCTCCTCCAAGGTCACGGTTCCGGCGAAGGCCCCCGGCACGGCGCCGCGATGGGCGCGGACGGCAGCGGCCTGCCGCCGGTCGAGATAGATGTTCAAGAGGCCGGAGAGGACGATGGCGGCGAAGACGAGTGCGGCGAGAGCGGTCATGGGCCCTATTTAGGGCATCTCCGCGCCAGATGCGAGGCCGCCCCGATCACGGATGCGGGCTCCGGCCGAGGGCAGCCTACGCCCGAAGAAAGCCGTCCTCTGCTCTTTTTCGGCCTCGGATCCCGCGCGCGCCATTGTGATGTCCCGCCAGCCGAGATAGCCGACGATCTGCGCGCTCTCGCGCGAGATCACGGCGAGGTGGCTGAGGTCCGTGGCCGCGAGGCGCGTCACGACGTGTTCCAGATGTTCGTCCGGATAGGCCACAGGCACCTCAGCGCGCGCGAGCAGCTCACTCAGGCGTGTCGTGCGATGGCGTCCCGCACGCCGCCAGCGCAAGACGGTCGGCGGATCGATGATCCCGAGTACCTTATTTTCGGCATCGACCACGGGAAAGCTTGGGTGCGCCGTGGTCGGCGCGGCGAGAAAGCGCACGGCTTCTTGCAGGGTCATCGTTGCGGGAAGCGTCTCGACCGCGCGCGTCATTACATCGCGCACCCGCGTCAGGGCGAAGGAATCGACGCTATATTCGCGGACGAGATGATGGCCGCGGCGGGTGAGCTTCTCCGTGAGGATCGAGCGGCGCATCAAAAGCACCGTCACCGCATAGGCCGTCGCGCAGGCTGTCAGCAGCGGCAGCAGGGCATGGAGATTGCCGGTCAGCTCGACCGCGAAGAATGTCGCCGTCAACGGCACGCGCATGGCCCCGCTCATCGTCGCCGCCATGCCGAGGAGCGCGCAAAATGCGGGTGATTGCCCTGGAAAAACGCACGAGAGGGCCGCGCCCGCTGCGCCGCCCATCATCAATAGCGGAGCGAGAACGCCGCCCGAAGTGCCCGAGCCGAGCGCGATCGACCAGATGACGGCTTTGACGACGAGCAGGAGCAGCAGGGCTTGCGGCGCGAGGTGGCCTTGCAACATATCCGCGATATTTTCATAGCCGACGCCAAGCGCGCGTGGCTCGATCAAGCCGCCAAGGCCAACGACGAATCCGCCGAGCATCGGCCACCACATCCAATGAATTGGCAGCTTCGCGAAAAAATCCTCCCAGCCATAGACGAGCTGCGTGAGAACGCAGGCGAGAAGCCCGGCCAAGGCACCGAGGACAATCCAAACGACGAGCCCCATCACCGAAATCTCGGCTGCTCCCGCGAAGGGAAAGAGCGGGCTCGGCATATGGAGCGCGCTTCGCGCCACGGCGGCCGTGACGGCAGCAACAACCACCGGAATGAAGCTGCGCGGCCGCCATTCGAACAAGAGCAGTTCGACGCCGAGCATCACGGCGGCGATCGGCGTGCCGAAGACGGTGGTCATTCCCGCGGCCGCGCCGCCGACAAGCAGGGTCTTGCGTTCGGCATCGCTCACCGGCAGCATTTGCGCGATGAGCGAGCCGATGGCGCCGCCGGTCATGATGATCGGCCCTTCCGCGCCAAACGGACCGCCCGTGCCGATGGCGATCGCCGAAGACAATGGCTTGAGGATCGCGACCTTGGGATCGAGCCGCGAACGACCGAGCAGGATCGCCTCGATCGCTTCGGGAATGCCATGGCCGCGAATTTTTTCGCTGCCATAGCGCGCCATCAGGCCCACGATGAACGAGCCTGCGACCGGAATGAGCACCGACCACGGACCCAGATGCGCCGACCCGAGCTTGAGATCGGCAAAGCTGAATTGGCCGAAATAGGCGATGTTCGTCGCCAAACGGATCAGCTTGAGAAGCGCGAAGCCTGCCGCGACAGCCGCCAGCGCGACGGGCACGGCGAGCGCGGCGATGGCGAGAATGCGTGGCTCCGCAGTAAAGTCGGAGAGGGCGTGATCGTTTTTCGGCAAAGAAGATTGCATGGGGCGAGAGGACAAATGCGATTGAATGGAAGGGGAACGGATATATATCGTATTACGATATAATTTGCCGTGCAAGCGAGGCTGCCGATGACGGATGAGAAAAAGCGCGAAGACACGAAAAACCCGCTGCGGCCCTCGCAGGAGGATTATGAGGCGCTTTCAGATTTTCGTTACTCGCTCCGCTGTTTTCTCGAATTCAGCGAAAACGCCGCGCGCAACGCCGGTCTGACGCCGCAACAGCATCAGGCTTTGCTCGCGGTGCGCGGATTTCCGCCGGGCACGGCGGTGACGATCGGCGATCTGGCCGAGCGGCTGCGCGTCCGCCACAACAGCGCGGTCGAGCTTGTCGATCGGCTCGTCGAAGCCGGTCTCCTGATCCGACGGCCGGACGCGCTCGACAACCGCCGCGTTCTCCTCAGCCTCAGCGACAGCGCCGCCGCTATTCTGTCGCAACTCTCGGCGGTTCATCTCGATGAATTATCGCGGCTGCGGCCGGTCCTGAAAGGAATCCTGCGGCGCATTTAGCCGTTCCTGCGCGGCGGCGTACCTCAAGCTGCTGATATCGCTGGCAAACGCCGGGCGGATTTGCCAAAGTCGGCGATGCCGCTGGCAAGGGTCACGATTTGCTTATATTAGAGACCCCTCTGCAGGGCGCGATGAAAAGCAGATGAAGAAAGACCTCGATCTCAAACTCGTGCGCAATGACGAGCCGGCCAATGTCCGGGCCGTGATGCTGTCGCTCGGCCAGGCGGCCCGCAAGGCCGCGCATTTGCTCGCCCTCGCTGCGACTGAGGCAAAGAACACAGCGCTTCTCGTCGCCGCCCGCGAAATCCGCGAAAAGGCCGCGCAAATCCTCGCCGCCAATGCGCGCGACGTCGCCGAGGCGCGGGCGCATGGCGTGACCGAGGCCTTCCTCGAGCGGCTGACGCTCGATGCCAAGCATGTCGAAGGCATGGCCAAGGGCCTTGAGGAAATCGCCGCTCTGCCTGATCCGGTCGGGCGAATCCTGGCGCGGTTCGAGCGGCCGAACGGCCTCGTCATCGAGCGTGTTGCAACCCCGCTCGGCGTCATCGGCGTGATTTTCGAGAGCCGCCCGTCGGTCGCCGTCGATGCCGGCGCGCTTTGCCTGAAATCCGGCAATGCGGCGATCTTGCGCGGGGGCTCGGAAAGCTTCCATTCCGTTTCGCTGATCCATGAATGCCTGCTCGCGGGGCTCAGGGTGGCGGACCTGCCGCAGGCGGCGATCACGCTTGTGCCGGTGAAGGACCGCGCCGCAGTCGGCGAAATGCTTACGGGCCTTGGCGGCAATCTTGATGTCATCGTACCGCGCGGCGGCCGCAGCCTTGTCGCGCGGGTCGAGGCGGAAGCGCGCGTGCCGGTCTTCGCCCATCTCGAAGGGCTAGTGCATATCTATGTCGACCGCGCTGCCGACCTCGACAAGGCGCTCGCCATCCTGCGCAATTCAAAACTGCGGCGGACCAGCGTCTGCGGTGCGGCGGAGACGCTGCTCGTCGATCGCGCCTGCGCCGCGACGCATCTCGGCCCGCTCGTCAAAATGCTGCTCGACGCAGGCTGCGAAGTGCGCGGCGATACGGCGACGCAGGCTGTCGATCCCCGCGTGAAGCCGGCGACGGACGAGGATTGGTCGAGCGAATATCTCGACGCCATCATTTCGGCGCGGGTCGTCGACGGGCTCGACGGCGCGCTGGCGCATATCGCGGTCTATGGCTCGCATCACACTGATTGCATCGTCACGGAAGACAGCGCGGCGGCGGATCGCTTCCTGCGCGAGGTCGACTCGGCCATCGTCATTCACAATGCCTCGACGCAATTCGCCGACGGCGGCGAATTCGGCTTCGGCGGCGAGATCGGCATTGCGACGGGCCGCATGCATGCGCGCGGTCCGGTCGGCCTCGAACAATTGACCTCGTTCAAATATCGCATCCACGGCTCTGGCCAGACCCGGCCGTAAGGGAGCCACGTGACGTCGATTTCCGAACTTCCGCCACACACGCCGGGGCTGAAAGTCGGACTGTTCGGCGGCAGTTTCGATCCCGCGCATGAAGGCCATCGCCAGGCGAGCCTCCTCGCCTTGCGGCGGCTGGGGCTTGATCGCGTCTGGTGGCTGGTGAGCCCCGGCAATCCGCTCAAGGATACGAGCGCCCTGCCCGCGCTTGCCGCGCGCATCGCCGCAGCGAAGAAGATCGCCCGCGACCGGCGTATTATCGTCACCGGCCTCGAAGCGGCGATCGGCGCGCGCTTCACCTATCAGACCATTCTTTATCTCAAGGCGCGCTGCCCCGGCGTTCATTTCGTCTGGATCATGGGCGCCGACAATCTCGCGAATTTCGAGCGCTGGAAACATTGGCACACTATCGCCGCCAACGTGCCGATCGCGATCATCGACCGGCCGGGCTCGACGCTCTCGTCGCCGCATTCGCGCGCGGCGCTCGCGCTCGGCCGCTATCGCTATGATGAAAGCGACGGGCCGATCTTTCCGCTCGCAAGCCCCCCGGCGCTGATCTTTCTACACGGCCCGCGCTCGGAACTCTCCTCGACGGCGCTGCGCGGCGCGACGAAATAACAGAATTCCGTCATTGCGAGTGAAGCGAAGCAATCCAGAGGCAAAGACTGGATTGCTTCGTCACTTTCGTTCCTCGCAATGACGCGCGAACGAAAAGCCGGCCCTCACAGATATTGCGCGAAGAAATCCAGCGTCCGTTGCCGTGCGAGCGTGGCGCTGGCCGGGTCGTAAGCGGCGCGGTCCGTACAGTTAAAGCCGTGGTTGGCGGGATAGATGTAGGTCGTGATCTCCGGATACGTGCGGCGAATCTTCTCGATATCGGACAGCGGAATGCTTTTGTCCTGATCGCCGAAATACAGCATCACCGGGCAACACGGCCGATCCGGCGGCAGAGCGGCGATGCCGGAGCCGTAATAACCGACCGCGGCTGCGAGCCCCTCGACGTGCTGGGCCGCGGCAAAGGCGAGCGTGCCGCCCCAGCAATAGCCGACGATGCCGACACGGCCAAAGGGCCTGGCAGCGTCCACGGCTGCGGCGATATCGGCGAGCGTATCTGCGAGCTTGGTTTTCGCGCGGATGGCGATGCCTTTGGCGGCATCTTCGCTCTCATAGCCGAGTTCGACGCCCGGCTCGACACGATCGAAAAGCGCTGGCGCGACGACGTGATAGCCCCGCGCGGCGAAATCGTCGGCGACATTGCGGATGTGCCGGTTGACGCCGAAAATCTCCTGCAACACGACAAGGCCGCCGCGCGCACGACCTTCAGGCGCGGCCTCGTAGGCGCCGATTGTCACGCCGTCCTTCGCGGTCAGCTTAATCCAATTGAGCATGATCTCCGCCCCACTTCTCGATGCCGTCACGAGGAATCGCAGCGGCGGCCTCCGCCACCGAGTGCCCGTCGAGCACTAAATCTGGCGCGATCTCGGCCAACGGCACGAGAACGAAAGCGCGGTTGAAAAACTCCTTATGCGGCAGGACAAGATGGTCCGAGACGAGCGATGTGCTGCCGTAAAACAGAATATCGATGTCGATGAGCCGCGGCCCCCAGCGCACCGTCTTGGTGCGGCCCATCTCCGTCTCGATCTTCTTCACCGCAGCCAGAAGCGCCTCGGCGCTCAGCGCCGTCCGCGCCAGAGCGCAGGCATTGGCGAAAGCCGCCTGATCCTCATAGCCCCAGGGCGCCGTCTTGTAGATCGACGAAACCTTGGTGATCTCGACCGCGCCGCTCGCGCGCAGGAGGCGCACCGCCGCGCGGATATTGGCCGGCGCGTCGCCGATATTGCTGCCGAGGCCGAGACCAATCTCGATCATGGCGTGCCCGGATTACGCGCTATGGCATCAAACACTTTGAAAGCGGCGACATGTTCGGCGACATCGTGCACGCGGAAGATCGAGGCGCCGCGCGTCGCGGCGATGACATTCGCGGCGATCGTGCCGATCAGCCGCTCGTCGACACCGGCGCCGAGGATCGGCGCGAAGAGACTCTTGCGCGACACGCCGACAAGCAGCGGCAGGCCGTAATCCTTGAAGTGGTCGAGGCCGCGCAAGGCGATCACATTCTGGTCCTTGGTCTTGCCGAAGCCGATGCCGGGATCGAGGATGAGATGGCGACGCGGAATTCCAGCCTCGTCTGCCAGCGCCAGCGAATGATCGAAAAATCGGCGCATGTCGCTGAGAATGTCGAGGCTTGGCTCGACATTCTCGCGATTGTGCATCACGACCGCCGCTGCGCCGCCTTCGGCCACGGCATCGGCCATTGCCGGATCGCGCTGCAGGCCCCAGACGTCATTGATGACGGCAGCGCCGTCGGCAATAGCGGCGCGAGCGACCGCCGCCTTGGACGTGTCGATCGAGACTGGCAGCGGCGTTGCCTGAACAATATCGGCGAGCACAGGCCTGAGCCGCGCCAGCTCCTCCTCAGCCGGCACCGGCACATGCCCAGGTCGGGTCGATTCGGCACCGACATCGATGATATCGGCGCCCTCGGCCGCGAGCTTCTTCGCATGCGCCACGGCGGCGTCGTGCGACTGAAACTTGCCACCGTCGGAAAAGGAATCCGGCGTGATGTTGAGAATGCCCATGATCGCCGAGCGTTCGGCGATCAAAGCGAGAAAATGGTCGCGCTTCTTCTGCATCGGGTTTCAATAAGCGAGGCGGCGCCCGCCGTCGAGCCTGGCGCGCTTGCCGGCCAGATGAGTTCATCTGGCCGACAAGGAATCGCGCCAACGCCCTATTTCGCGGGGCCGGCCGCGGACTGGCCGCCCGAGGGACTGACGTCCCAAATCCGCGCCGTCGTGTCGAAAGACGCGGTGAGGACATGTTGCCCGTCGGGGCTGAAATTCGCGCGCATGACCTCGCCGCCGTGACCCGCCAGGAGCGATTGGGGCGCCCCGGTCGCCGTATCCCACACCCGCGCCGTCGAATCGTACGCGGCCGTCGCGATGCGCTTGTCGTCCGGGCTGAAGCTTGCCGCCATGATCGCGCGATGATGCCCGAGCAAGGTCACGAGTTTGGTGCCCGTCTTCACGTCCCAGACGATTCCGGATTTGTCGCTCGAACCGGTCACGATCTTGCTGCCGTCATGGCTGAAGACCGCAAACTCGACCGCGCGCGTATGGCCGAGCAAAGTCTCGGCCAGCGCGCCGGTGCGGGCGTTCCAGATCCGCGCCGTCTTGTCGCTCGACGAGGTGGCGATCAGCCGCCCGTTGGGGCTGAAGCTGACACTGGTGACGATGCCGTTATGGCCGGTAAGCGTATAGCGCAGTGCGCCCGTATTGGCGTCCCAGACGCGCGCGGTGCGATCGGCAGAGGCCGTGGCCACGCGTAGCCCATCCGGGCTGAAAACCGCGTGCATGACCGGGCCAGTGTGGCCAGTGAGGGTCGCAAGCAGAGTGCCTGTCGAAGCATCCCAAATTTTCGCCGTGCCGTCGCGGGAGGCGGTGACGACGAATTTGCCGTCGCGGCTGTACTCGGCGTCTTCGAGCGGGTCGGTATGGCCCTTCAGCGTCAACAGAACCTTGCCTGTCGCGACGTCCCAGATTTTCGCCGTCGAATCCTGCGCCGAGGTCAGAACTTGCTTGCCGTCGGGACTGAACCGCGCCGTCCGCAAGCCTTCGGTGTGGCCACGTAATATCTCGAGCGGAACGCCGTTGGCGGCGTTCCAAATCCGCGCCGTTTTATCACTCGACGCGGTGACAACCTTGCTGCCGTCCGGGCTGTAGACGGCGTCAGTCAGATCGGCCGAGTGGCCGACGAGCTGAATGTAACGCAGCCGGGCCTGATCGGCCCTGCCGGTCGTCGCGAGGCCGAGCAAGAGGCCTGCGGCGACAAGAATGAAAACGCTAAGAGACAAAACCAGATTGAACGCATCGGGGGTTTTGAACGGCTCCCCGCGGCCGCCGACAGTTTTTTTATGGGCCATGGGCGTGGTCCTTTTCGCTTTGGACCTGTTTGTCACCTCACCTTATCAGCGCGGCTTGGTGCAACCGGTGAGCTGGTTCTTCTCGATCGAGAAAATCTTGCGTTCGACGACCTTGACGGATTTGGCCAAGCAGACGCCGCCATCCTTATAGGTCAGGCGCGCATCATAGGTTCCGCTCGCTACGTCCTTGAGCGTCAGCCGCTCGTCGTCATCGACGGAATCGTCTTCATCGCCTTTGCACAAGTCCGGCCCCCATTGCGTGGTACCGGCCGGCGCGAGCTCAAATTTGACGACCGTGTCGCCGGTGATGTTCCAGAATTTCGTCTTCGGCGCCGCATGGGCGAACGCGGCGAAGAAGACCGCGGCGCAGGCAAAGCTCGAGATCGCCAGGATAGCCTTTGTCGGAGGTTTCGCGCGCTTCCCAAGCATGTTTCCATCCCTCGCCTTTTTGGTATCGCCTTATGGCCGGATCGCCAGCCCCCAAGGAAGACGCCCGACGGGCACCGATTTTATCGGCCGCAGCGAGGCGGCGTCGATGACTGTCATGTCGTTGGTCTCGCCATTGGCGGAATAGATCGTCGAGCCGTCTGGGCTCAGCGCCGTGTGCCAGGGGCGCTGGCCGACGAGCACGTAATCGATGACGTTGTAATTCGACGTATCAACCACGGCGAGACGGTTCGCCTTGCCGAGAGAGATGAAGGCGCGCTTGCCATCCTTCGTGAAGGTGATGCCGACGGGGGAAATCAATTCCGGCCGGATGCCGGGAATGCTGAAATGGATGACGTTGAGGATCTTGAAGGTTTTGGCGTCGATGACGGAAACCGTGCCGCCGACCTCGGACGAGACCCAGACCTTGGAACCGTCGGCGGTGAACTCGGCATAGCGCGGCCGCGAATCGACGAGCACATTGGCCAGGACCTTATAGGTCTTGGTATCGATGAAATGCGCCATACTGGTCGATTCCGAGGTCGCGACCACGAGGCTGCCGTCGGGATTGACGGCCATGCCCTCCGGCTCGACGCCGATCGGCACTTCCTGGATCGTTTCGCCGGTCTTGAAGTCCATGATCGTGACGAGACTGTCGTCCTCGTTGGCGACGTAGAGAATCTTGCCCGTCGGATCGATATTGAGCAGCTCGGGATCGGAGCCGGAATCGAGCTTGCGTGTCACCTCGAACGTATTGGCGTCGATCACGGCAAGCTGGCCGTCGTCGCCAAGGCAGACGATGATGTTCTTATGATCCGGCGCAATGATGATGCCGCGCGGCCGGTGGCCGACCTGGATCGTCTTGACGACTTTCAGACTCTGGCTGTCGACGACGGAAACGGTGTCGTCCTTCTCGTTCGAGACGAAGATCATCGCGGCATTGGCTTCGCCGACCGCCATCGCGAGAAAGAGCGCGACAACGCCGAAGAGAGAGATTTTGCGAATTGTGCTCATCGCTGGTTTCACTCTCACTGAAGATGGCATTTGCTTTCCGGCTTGTCGAAGCCGAGCGTGTCGGTCAGATAGTCGGGGCTGAGAAAGCCCTCTTGCGGCGAGATCGAGACGAGATCGCGCGCGCTGGCCAGCAGAACCGGCTGACGCAATTGCAGATCCCAGGTCCGGAAATTCATTGCATCGCCCTTGTAGCCGGCGACGCCGAAGCGGTCCGACAGAAGATAGCTCCGCAAGGCCGCCGGATCGTTGGTGTTGGTGCGCAAGATGGCCTCGCCGAAGGCGCGCACACCGAGCCAGGCGGAATAATCGCGCTCGGTCATGATCCGCCCAACTTCGCGCTCGAAACGGTTCTGCAATTGCGTGCCGCCATATTCCTCGAATGAGCGATGCCAGGCGACGGCGATCAGCCCCTGGGTACCGACAACGGGGCGCGGGTCCCAGGTGCGATAGGGCATATATTCGCCGAAGACCTGGCTTTCGTCCGCGACGAAAACGACGTCGTAGGACGGCGCGTCCTGCGTGACGAGCGGCAATTGCTGCTGCACCTGCTGATGGCCGGTGTCGGTGCGCCGCGAGCCGGCGGCAAAGGTATAAAAACGCTCGTCCACGACCTTGGCGCCGAATTTCCGCGCCGAACGTTTGACGGCATCCGCGTAGGCGAGGTCGTCGGGGGATTTGCCCGAGACGAGCAGCCAGTTCGTCCAGCGCTTCCAGACGAGATATTGCGCCAAGGCATCGGTCCGCATCGCCCGGCTCGGCAGGAAATGGAAGACATTCGCCCGGCACTGCTCCTGCCGGAGGCCATCGTCGCTCGTGCGGATATCGAAGATGATTGCGTTCTTGGCCTCTGGCATGTCGGCGAGAGCCAGCAGGTCATCCTTTTCGAGATCGGCGATGATGAGCTTGTGCGTCGCAAGCGCGGCGCGCGCCTTGGCTTTGAAGTCATCCTCGAGCGGCAGAATCAGCTCGCTGAGATGAAAGGTCTGGTTCACGAAGCGGCCGGTGAGCGCGTTCTCTTGCAAAGCGATACGGGCGCCCTGGATGCCTTCGTCCGTGACGATCTTGTCGAGCAGCGACAAGGGCGGCGGCTCGACATATTGACGGCCAAGATAGAGGATGTCGACATTGAGCGGCGCCTTGACCGGCGCTTGTGCGGGCGGCGTCGCGGGCGCCGGCTGCGCCGCATCAGGTGCGACGCCGCCAGTGAGAAGCAGCAGGCTCCCTGCCAGCACCAGCATCGATCGGCTGCAGATACGCAACGCGCGCCGAAACGCGGCTTTCAATTCCGCATGCTCCACCCGCGTCTCCGCCACATCTGACCATTGGAGAGCGGGACTCATCCCGCTCTCGATAGCCGCGCTCTTTCTGGCGCGGGCGATATTACTTCGGATGCGTATTCTGATAGGCCTGGATCTTCACCCAAGCAATGATCTTCCAGAGATCGTCCGCCGTCGTGACAACGCCACCCATCGACGGCATCGGCGCAACGATGTTTTCCACCGCTTGGCGCGTGAGGCCATACTTCGACTGAAGTTCCGCGGAGCCGAGCGAAACGAGACGGAACAGCGTGTCGTCCTTGTCGCCATAGATCCAGACGCCGTTGGTGATCGGCGGACACATGCCGCCGCCGCCGCCGAAGCCGTGGCAGCCCGGGCAGCCGAAGTTGCCAAACAGCTTGTGGCCTTCGTCGGCCAGCGCCTGATCGTGTGCGTCCTCTTTGGCCTGATAGGGATTGACCAAGGTGCCGATTTTCGCCCCCTGCGCGATCGGGATCGGAGCGCCGCTATTATCCTGGTCCGCCCGCGCGCCCATGGCGAACATGATGCCGAAGGCCAGACCCAGGCCCAAGGCAATTCTCACTGCACCTCTAACAACCATAACCCCTCCTCTATCCCGCGCAGCAGGACCTCTTCCACAATCCAGATCGCCGGACAAATTGTCCTGCGGCGGATGGCCTTTTCCGCCAGCCACTTGCAAACGTCAAGCGCTGCTTTTCCCGATCTTTCCATCGAAAATGGCCCAAACCCGCCGAAGTTCAGGCGCCGCGTGGCGCCGCGCCTGAACTTTAAGTGGGTTCAACTACTTGCCGCCCGACTGTTGAAGCAGCCGGATCAGACTGACCACAGAATCGTTACCATTCTCAACGGCAAAATCGAGGGCGGTTTTCTTGTCCGGAGAACGCTTGGAGAAATCGGCGCCCGACTGCAACAACAGACCGACGATCGGCGGGTTGTTATGCGCCGCCGCAAGCATCAGCGCCGTGATGCCGGTCTTGCTGACCGCGTTCACGTCGGCCTTATGGGCGATCAAGGCGCGGGCAACCTGCAACGGCCCAGGATAGTGCGGATCGGTCGACAGATTCTCGACCTCATGACGCCCGGCTTCGAGCGACAGCTCCGTCTCCTGCTGCCCGGCGGCCACCATCAACGGGGTCAAACCGGGTTCGCCGCTAGGCGCATTGACCGGCGCGCCGATATCGATCAGCGCAAGAGCCGCTCTCATCTTGTTCTCGACGATCGCGAAGGCAAGCGGCGTCGCCTGGTCCGGCGTGCGCTCATCAAGGTCGGCACCACGGCCGGCCAGCATCTTGAGGGTCGCGACATCGTCCCGCATCACGGCTTCAAGCAGGGCCGTCATGCCGTTCGCGTCGCGCGCATTGATCTTGGCGCCATGATCGAGGAGCAATTTGACGAGGTCAGGATTTTGCGCCTGGACCGCATTGATCAGCGGCAGCTCGCCCTGATCGTCAGGCTTGTTGGGATCGGCGCCTTTGCTGAGGAGGAAGCTGGCGCGATCGACAGAGCCGGCGGTGACCGCGTTGCCGAATTCCTCGTTCACATCCGCGCCCGCCGCGAGCCATGACTCGAGCTGCTTCATCGTCACGGAGGATTTCAGCTCCGAGGCCGGCGTCGGCGGCAGCGCCGAATATTCCCCATGCGCCGGCAGGTCGCCCTCGACGATGCAGGAGCTGCATTTGACGAGCGGCACACCGTAATCGCGCAGCACTTTCTCGATCGCGGCTTTGTTATCCTGGAGCGCCAGATC
>JARLIV010000186.1 GCA_031291555.1 Methylovirgula sp.
CGTCGTCGTCGAGGCGCGGACCATCGTCGGCGATTACGAGACGTTCTGGGCCAAGCTGCGCGCTGCCTATGGCGCGGGCGCCATGCCGCGCACGGTGAACTTCATCACCGGCCCCTCGCGCTCAGCCGACATCGAGCAGACCCTGCTGCTCGGCGCGCACGGGCCGCGCGCGCTGCACATCCTCATCGTTGGTGCCGCGATCTGACCTCGCGCGGGTCTATTTCGATCCGCGCAGAGCGTGGTTCGGCAACATTCTCTGAAGCACGGTATCGTGCCGGAGATAATGGTGCGCCAGCCCGGCGATGGCGTGCAGGGCCGCCAGAGCGAGCACGGCGTTCGCGGCAAGCTCATGCAGATCGCCAATCGACTCCGCCTGTGCATGATCTGCAAGGCGCGGGAAATGAACGATGCCAAAAAGCGAGACGCCATGCGCGAAAGCATTGGCAAGGCCGAGTGCCGCGACGGCGATCATGAGCGCGTAGAGCAGATAATGTGTCGACGTGGCAGCAATCTGCAGAATACCGCGTTCGGCGGGCGGCAAATGGCTGCCGCCGCTGCTGCGCCAGACGATCCGCACCAGCAGGACCGCGACGAAGAGGAAGCCCAAAGTGAAATGCAGCGACCAATAGGCATCGCGCAACGGGCCGCGGGGAATAAGATCGGCCGTCTGGCCGATGATCCAAAGGGCGATAACCAGGCCTGCCGTAACCCAATGAAGCGCGATGGTCCGCGAATCGTAGCGCATAGAGCCTCCGATTTAGAATCTTTCTAAATTGGAGAATCCCAAAGGCCAAGGGTTAGGGCAAGTTACAAAGAATTAAGCTGGCCCGCCGCTTCGGGCAAACGGCAGGACTCCGGGGAGAACTCGGAACGCTATTCCGCCAAGACCCGCGCTGGCGGGAAGGCAACCTCGACGAACGTGCCCTCGTCCTTCTTGCTCTTGATCGTGAAGAAGGCGCGGTTGGCCTCGACCAGCGCCTTGGTCAGCGGCAGGCCGAGGCCGGTGCCATTCGTCTGGCGGGAGGTCGCGAGCTGGCGGAAGGGCTCGAGCGCGGTCTCGATATCCTTCTCCGACATGCCGATCCCGGTATCGCGGATGCGGATCACCGCATTGCCGGTGTCGGTCAGCGCCGAGGAGATGATGACCTGCCCGCCCGGCTCGTTGAATTTCACGGCATTCGAAAGAAGGTTGAGCAGGATCTGGCGCAGCGAACGCTCGTCGGCGACGATCTTCGGCAGATGCGGCGCGAGCGAGAGGCGCATGATGATCCGTGCCTGGTTCGCTTGCGGCTGCATGATACCGACCGCTTCCGAGATCGCGCGGTTGACGTCCACCGAGACGAATTGCAGGTCCATCTTGCCCGCCTCGATCTTGGAAAGATCGAGCAGATCGTTGACGAGGCTCATCACATGCGCGCCGGAGGTGTGGATGTCGCGCAGATAATCGCGATAGCGCTCGTTGCCGATCGGGCCGAACCGCTCCTCCAAGATAACTTCCGCAAAGCCCATGATGGCATTGAGCGGCGTGCGGATTTCGTGACTCACTTTGGCGAGAAAATCCGATTTCAACGCGCTCGCGCGCTCGGCCTCCTGGCGCGCCTGCTTAAGTTCCTCCTCAACTTTCTTCCAATGCGTCATGTCCCTGAAAAGCGCGCAGAATTTCTGTTGCGCGGCATCGCTCCCGGGGGGACCGACGCGGCTCAGCGTCATGAAGATGGGAATGAGGCCGCCCTGTTTGGCGCGGCCGGTGATCTCGCGGCCGTCGTTGAGCAGGCTTGCGACGCCATTGGCTTTGAGGCCCTCGAAATAATCGAGAACTTTGCTTTGGCTCTCGGCGGCGATGAGCACGGTGATCGGCTGGCCGGCGACCTCGCTCTGGTCGTAGCCGAAGAGCGCCTCGCCGGAACGGTTAAGCGTGACGATGCGGCCATTGTGATCGAGGATGACGAGGCCGTCCGTCGCCGTGTCGAGAATGGCGGACAGCTCTCGCGCCTCGCCCTTCTGCGTGCGCAAATCGGCTTCGAGCTGCTCGGTCTGTTCGCGCACCTTCTCATCCTCGCGGCGCAAGGTGAGCAGGGTCGCCGGCAAGTGATCCCATTCGATCGCCTGGATCCGCGCCCGCGCCGGCAGGATTTCGCCCGCCGCGGTCCGCACGCCGATCGCATCGCTGCCGTTCGGCACCAGATTGAACATTCGCGCCATGCCGCCGGCGGCATGGAAGGCGTCTTCGTCGGCAAAACCCAAAAGATCGAGCAAAGTGCGATTGGCATAGATCGCGACATTGTCGCGGCTGACCAATATGCCGAGCGGCAGCCGGTCGAGAATCGCGGCCGCGTTGGACTCGAGAACCGGCGTCGCGGCGCCCGGCTCATGGCCGGCGGCGGGCGGGGGCGGAACCTCGTCCGCCAGCACATCGCCGATCGCGCGGAAGGCGGTCGCCTCGTCCTGGGAGAGCAAACCCTCTTCTTCTTCGACGGGCTCCGGGACGGCAGGGGCTGACTCGGGACTCGGCCGCGGCGCTTCGCCGGCGGGCATTGGCGCGGCAACCAATTCAGGCTCAAGGGCCAAAGGCTCTGGCGCAGTAGGCGCCGGTTTCGGCGTCTCTTCGACCTCCGGCGCCAGAAATTCGCGCGGTTCGCTCGCCGCCAGCCGATCCACATGGATAACGCCGAAGCCGCGGTAGCCGTCGAAATGCCGCTCGCGATCAAAGGCCGGCAAGCCGCCGAGACCGACGGGAACGGCGGCGGCGGCCCCGGCGATCGGCCATAGAACCTCGACGCCGCTGAAGGTCTCATGCCGGGCGAAGGCGCGCGCCAGCGGCCCGCCCGGCTCGCGATCGAGATATTTGGCGACGTCGCCGAAATCGCGGCCGAGTATGTCCGCCGCCTCGGCCCCGACGACATCGGCGAGCGGCGGGGTGATCTCGGTGACCTTGTCCGCGGCATCCGTGCGCCAGAGGAAGCGCACATTGGTCCGCACGCCGATTCGCGCGCCCAGAAGCGCGCGCACCTGGTCGAGCTGCAGAACCGGCGCGGAAGGTGATTCGGGCGCGCGCACGGACCCGGCCGCCGCCTGCTGGCGGGCCAAGAGCGCGCCGACGCCGAGCATCGCCGCGACATACAAAGAGCCATGCGCGGCGTCGGCGATCCGGCGAGAAAGAACGGTGATCGTCTCCGCCTCCGGCTTCAGCGCGAAGCTCAGCCGCTCGAGCCGCGGCGCGCCGTCGAGCGCGAGGCTGCGCGCCTGCTTCCCGATCCGCTCGGCGCCGGCATCCGTGCCGGCAAAAAGGCGCGCCGTCAGGGCCGCGAGATCGGCGGCCGCGAACAGAGTCAGCATCGTCTGGCTGGCGGCAACGATCTTGTCGCCCGCACCATCCGGCGCGGCGACGAAAAACGGGATCGCTTCGTCACGAAGGGACAGGGCACGAAGCGCTGTCTCAATCGCCTCGTGGCTCACGCCGGGCTCGCAGATATAGGCCATCATCGCGGCAGAGGCTCTCTTCCAGTCGCATTTTCGGCCCCCTCCGCCGCCACGGATAGCCTTAAGGAAGTCCTAACGGCTGCCCCGTCGGGGGTCTATAAGCCCTTAGCATTTCTGCCCAAGTTGATCGATTCATGCTTAATGCCGCGGCGGCCGGGGAAGCGCATTTCCCCGTCGGCCTGTTGTGAGACCGGCCCTGCCCCGCGGTGCCAAGCCTTGCAATCGCTTCGCTATGCCAATAGGTTCCGGCCCGAACTCCACGCCGCCATAGCTCAGCTGGTTAGAGCGCTAGATTGTGGATCTAGAGGTCCCCCGTTCGAGCCGGGGTGGCGGTACCATTTACCACGAAGATCATGTCGCTGGATTCAAAGGCTCAGACGCCGCCTCGTTTCGGGGCGGCGACGGGCGAAGCAACCCTCTTCGCACTGCTGGTGACGCTCAGCGTCGCGCATCTGCTGAACGATACCGTCCAGTCGCTGCTCCCGGCCGTCTATCCGATCCTGAAGCAGACCTTCCGGCTGAGCTTCAGCCAAGTCGGGCTGATCACACTCGCTTTTCAGCTCACGGCCTCGCTGCTGCAACCTTTCGTCGGCCTTTATACGGACAGAAACCCGAAGCCCTATTCGCTGCCGCTCGGCATGGGCGTGACGCTCTGCGGCCTGCTGCTGCTCGCCTTCGCCAATCACTTTTTCGTGGTCTTGATCGCGGCCGCGCTGATCGGTGTCGGCTCATCGGTCTTCCACCCGGAATCCTCGCGCGTCGCGCGCATGGCCTCGGGCGGCCAGCACGGGCTGGCGCAATCCCTGTTCCAGGTCGGCGGCAATGCCGGCGCGGCGATCGGGCCGCTGCTTGTCGCCTTTTTCGTCGTGCCGCATGGGCAGAGAGCCATAGCCTGGCTTGCTCTCTTTCCGCTCGCCGGCATCTTTCTCCTCTACAGAATCAGCGGCTGGTATGCGGCGCGCGTGGCAGCAATGCCGCGCCGGACAAAGAGGGCCGCGCCGAGCCATGGGTTGACCCGCAAACATGTCGCGGTCTCGGTCGCGGTTCTGCTTGCGCTCGTCTTTTCGAAGTTCGTCTATCTCGCGAGCCTTAGCAGCTATTACACCTTTTACCTGATCGAGAAGTTCCACCTGACGGTGCAGACGGCACAGATCTGCCTGTTCGTGTTCCTCTTCGCTTCCGCGCTCGGGACGCTCTTCGGCGGCCCGATCGGCGACCGCTTCGGGCGCCGCTATGTGATCTGGGGCTCGATCCTCGGCGTGCTGCCGTTCACCTTGGCGCTGCCTTATGTGAACCTGCCAGCGACGATCGTACTGACCTTCATCATTGGCTTCGTGCTCTCCTCGGCGTTCTCCGCGATCGTCGTCTATGCGCAGGAGCTTCTGCCCGAGCGGGTCGGCGCCGTCGCGGGCCTGTTCTTCGGCTTTGCCTTCGGCATGGCGGGCCTCGGCGCTGCCATCCTCGGCGCGCTGGCGGATGCGACGAGCATAACCTTCGTTTATCACCTCACAGCCTTCTTGCCGGCGATCGGGCTCCTCGCCTATTTCCTGCCGCGCGATCTCTAGATCACAATAGACTGACCGCCCGGCGCGGCGGATAGACAGGCGGGGGGCAGGGCGCGAAGATCGGTTGGCGAAACCTTTCGCAGCGCATCGGAGATGAAAATGGCAGCGGCGGCTTTTCTGGCTCTGGCCCTACACGCGTATCAGCCGGCGTTGATGCCGGTGCGCTCTCGGTCCTACCACCCGCCGCTGGCGAGCCTCGACCTTATCGTCGATGCCTCAAGCATACGCGTGCTCGACGCCCACAATGTTGGGGTGACGCTGCGCAATTCGGAATATGCCGATCTCGATATTACGCACACGTTCCATGTCGCCTGCACCCTGCCCCCGAATTATGGCCTGTGGCGGGTGCGCGCCTTCGCCGACTATCGCTACAACCTGATCCCGGCGACGATCGTCGAATATAAATATTACAACCCGACCTACGTAGTGCTTGAGATCGACCCCTCAAGCTTCACCGACACGATCGACGCGGACGCCACCGGCCCGCATCGTGTGCATATCGAGTTTTACGCGCGTGACTAGCGCGCTTTCCGGCCAGATGGAATCATCTGGCCGATGAGAAATCGCGCCGATTCAAACTTTGGAGCATGTTCTTGATCGCGACGGCTTGAGGTCGAAACAACCTCAAGCCATGTGACGCGATCTATTCCAATAAGTCAGGATGGAATTTCTCGGTCCCGGCGTGATTACGCCGCAGCGGCTGCAGCACGAAGATCGCCAGTAGCGCGGTGAAAATGTTGAGCCCCGCGGCGATCAGGAACACCAGATGCCAGCTGCCACTAAGCTCGGTGAGCTTGCTCGAGAACGGCACGAGCAAGGCGGCCGTGCCCTTGGCGGTGTAGAGCAGGCCGGCATTGGTGGTGGCGAATTTCGTTCCGAAACTGTCGGTGCAGGTCGCCGGAAACAGCGAGTAGATTTCGCCCCAGCCGAAGAACACGAGACCGCTGAGCAGCACGAATAGGCCGGGCGTGTGGCCGTATCTGCTGAGCGCGAGGATGGCGAGGCCTTCGACGCCGAAGGCGAGGAACATGGTGCTCTCGCGGCCAATACGGTCCGACACCCAGCCGAAGAAGGGCCGCGTCAGGCCGTTGAGCGTGCGGTCGAGCGCGAGGGCGAAGGTCAATGCCGGGAGTGTGAAGCCGATAAAGCTGACCGGGACCTTGGCGACGCCGAAGTCCTTGGCGATCGGCGCGAGTTGCGCGGTGGCCATCAGGCCGCCGGCGGCCATCATCACGAACATCGCATAAAGCAGCCAGAAGAGCGGCGTGCGCAGCATCTGGCGCGGCGAGAACTGGCGGTGTGTGGCATCGACAGGCAGCGCGGCATCGGCCGACGCCTTGGGGGGCGAGCGGAACAGCAGCGCGCAGATACAGACGACGATGCCTTGGATGAGGCCGAAGTAGAGGAATGCATCCTGATAGCCGTGTGTCGCGATGACGTTCGAAATCGGCACGATGGTCAGCGCCGAGCCGATGCCGAAGCCCGCCGCGGTCAGGCCAGCGGCAAGGCCGCGATGGTCGGGAAACCACTTCACCGCGTTGCCGACGCAAGTGCCGTAGATCGCGCCGGCACCAATGCCGCCGATCGCCTGCGCGATGTAGAGGCCCGACAGGCCGGTGACCTGCGAGTTCAGCACCCAAGCGACCGCGACGAGCACGCCGCCGAAGGCAATTAGCGGCTTCGGCCCGAATAGGTCCTCGAAATAGCCCTCGAACGGAACGAGCCAGGTTTCGCAGACGACGAAGACCGTGAAAGCAATTTGGATCGACGCCAACTTCCAGCCGAAGGCCGCATGCAGCGGGCCGACGAACAGCGTCCAGCCATATTGGAGATTGGCGATCATCGTCATGCAGACGATGCCGAGAAACAGCTGCACCCAACGATAGTTGCTACGGCTCTCCGAAACGACAACGTCTTCCCCCGCAGCAACCGTCATTTTCACGCGCCCCCCTATTAAGGCCGCGGAATTTGCCTAGATAAACATTGTTCGGCAACCGATTTTTTTTCATCGGCGCCTGAGAAAAGGCCATGGTTTGCAATGTGTTGCAATGCAGCAAGGCGGGCTATATGAAGTTCCACGCCAACTAGCCGACAAGTCTGCGCGGGTTTTCAACGTCCGCCATAGGAGGGTGGACAAGACGTGTAGAGTTGCGGCATTGACACGCCGGACATTGTCCGGGCGTTGCCGCCGAACTCCACGAAAATTTGGTGCGAAGGGTTCCGACTGATGAGAATATGCGTAATCGGCGCCGGCGCGATTGGCGGCCTGCTCGCGGCGAAACTTGCCGATGCGGGCGAGGAGGTCAGCGTCATCGCCCGCGGCCCGCATCTGGCGGCGATCAACGCGGACGGGCTGAAGCTGATCGAGGGCGATCGAGAAACGATCGCCAAGGTGAAAGCCTCGAGCCGTATCGCCGATGTCGGGGAACAGGATCTCATCATCCTCGGCATGAAGGCGCATCAGGTCGCGGCCGTCGTGCGCGATCTGCCGGCGATCTATGGCCCGCAGACGGCGGTGCTGACGGCGCAGAACGGCATCCCCTGGTGGTATTTCTTCAAGCACGGCGGCCCGCATGAAGGCGCGCGGCTGGAAAGCGTCGATCCAGGCGGCATGATCGCCGGCAATCTGCCGATCGACCGTGTCGTCGCCAGTGTCGTCTATCCGGCGGCTGAGATCGAGCGCCCCGGCGTCATTCGCCATATCGAAGGCTATCGCTTCTCACTGGCCGAGATCGACGGGTCGCAGACGCAGAGGATCGAGAAGATCGCGGCGGCCTTCACCCGCGCCGGCTTCAAGGCACCGATCGTCGGCGACATCCGCACGGAACTCTGGACCAAGCTTTGGGGCAATGCCACCTTCAACCCGATCAGCGCGCTCACACATGCGACGCTCGAGGATATCTGTCGCTTCAAGCTCACCCGGACCCTGGCGGAGGAGACGATGCGCGAGATGAAAGCCATCGGCGAGGCCCTCGGCATCCGTTTCCGCATTCCGCTCGAAAAACGCATCGCTGGCGCCGAGGCCGTCGGTCCGCACAAGACATCGATGCTGCAGGATGTCGAGACCGGCCGCGCACTCGAGGCCGACGCGCTCATCGGCTCGGTCATCGAGCTCGGCCGCATCGTCAATGTTCCTTCGCCGCATCTCGATTCGCTTTACGCGGTCGTCAAGCTTCTTGGAGAAACGCTGGCCCGCGAAAAGGGCAGGCTTGTCGTTGAACCGGCCTGAGCCGGCGCATTATTTGGGGAATAGACATGAGTGCGATCCAAACCCTCAAGGAACTGCTCGCTGTCGGGCGCGGCGACGCCGCTGCGATCACCGCACCGGGCGCGCAGGACTTGACCTTTAATGCCTTCCGCAAACTCGTCGCCGATACGATCGCGACGCTGAACGGCTTCGGCATCGGCCGCAACGACCGCGTCGCTATCGTCCTGCCGAACGGCCCGGAGATGGCGACAGCCTTCGTCGCCATCGCGAGCGGTGCCACCGCCGCGCCGCTGAACCCTGCCTATAAGGCGGACGAGTTCGAGTTCTATATGAGCGATCTCGGCGCCAAGGCGCTCGTCGTCGAAGCCGGCAGCAAATCGCCGGCGATCGAGGTGGCGAAGAAGCTCGGCATCGCAGTCCTCACGCTGACGCTCGATGCGAGCGGTGTCGCCGGTGCCTTCACGCTCTCGGGCGGTGAGAAGAAGCCGGCCGCCAATCCCGGCTATAGCGAGGGCGAGGATATCGCGCTCATCCTCCACACCTCGGGCACCACATCACGGCCGAAGATCGTGCCGCTGTCGCAGCGCAATGTCACCGCTTCGGCACAGAACATCGCCACCAGCCTCGAATTCACGGACAAGGATCGCGGTCTCAACATCATGCCGCTCTTCCACATCCACGGGCTGATCGCCGGCATCCTCGCGCCGCTGTCGCGCGGCGGCCAGATTTTCTGCACGCCCGGCTTCAACGCGCTCAAATTCTTTGGCTGGATGGATGATTGCAAGCCGACTTGGTACACGGCGGTGCCGACGATGCACCAGGCAATCCTCGCCCGCGCCGGCCACAACAAGGATGCGATCGCGCGCCACCCGCTGCGCTTCCTGCGCTCATCCTCGGCATCCATGCCGCCGCAATTGATCGGCGAATTGGAGGCGGCCTTCAATGCGCCGCTCATCGAGGCTTACGGCATGACCGAAGCCTCGCACCAGATGGCCTCGAACCCGCTGCGCGGCACGCGCAAGCCCGGCGCGGTCGGCCTGCCCGCCGGGCCGGAAATCAGCATCATGGACGAGGACGGCAATCTGCTCGGCATCGGCGAGATCGGCGAGGTTGTCATCCGCGGCGACAATGTCACCACGGGCTACGAGAACAACCCTTCCGCCAACGCGAGCTCTTTCACCAACGGCTGGTTCCGCACCGGCGACCAGGGCATGATCGATGCGGATGGCCATTTGAGCCTCACCGGCCGCATCAAGGAGATCATCATCCGGGGCGGCGAAAAGATTTCGCCGCGCGAGGTCGATGAGGCCCTGCTCGATCATCCGGCGGTGGCGCAGGTCGTCACCTTCGCCCTGCCGCATGATAAGCTCGGCGAGGAAGTCGCGGCCGCCGTGGTCCTGCGCGAAGGCCAGACGGCGACCGAATCGGAACTGCGCAATTTTCTCTCGGAGCGGCTCGCCGCGTTCAAGACACCGCGCAAAATCATTTTCCTCGAAGAAATCCCGAAAGGCGCGACCGGTAAATTACAGCGCATCGGCCTCGCGCAAAAGCTGGGCCTCGCCTGATCGATCCGTTAGCCTGACTTCGGATGGAAATAACACGGGACGCCGTTAAGGCGTCCCGTTCTTTTTTTTAGCAACTGCGCCTTTGGTTCCCGCTCACGGGCTAACGGAGAAATGGAAGAAGGCTGCGCCACCTGAAGCCACCGCCGCCCGGCGGCTTCGGCTGGCCCGCGGCTCGAAAATATTTCGCCGTCTGATGCTGTTCGACAAGCGCGCCAAAATAGGAATTCCGGTCCGGCAGGCACGTCTTATCGAATTGCACGCGACGGCCCATCTCATTCCATAGATGAAGCGTGTAGGACGATCGCGCCACCTCGCAAATGTGGCTCTTGAAGTCAGGCATAAAGGCCTTGGCCCATTCGCCATAGTGAACCGGATAGAACGTGGCCGACGGAAGAATGCCAGCGACCAAATCATTGCTTCGCACGACTTGCGTTACAAGCTCCGGGCCGGTCTGGCCCCATCGCACGCGTTTTCCCAGCGACACAGCGCGCTCTTGCAGCTCTGTCGCAAGACTTCGCGCAATCCGCAAAACCGCATTGCCGATCCGCTCCTCATCCTCCCACGCCGCGCAGATCGGCGTCTGCGGATCCGGCCAGTCCTTGCGAAGACAGATTACGTCGCTGTCGACCCACCAGGTATCGGCGCCCGCCAGGAGCGCATATCGAAAGCGGTTCGTGAAGCCGGAAACGCTGCCGCGTCCCGGGCCTGACTTGTAATAAAAAAGGCTCCGTTTGCTCAGAATCCGTGCCGCATCGACGACCTTGAAATGTGTGGGCGCGCCGCAATCGCCATAAGCGAAGACCTCGATGTCGTGACCATGATCCAAAAACGATTGAATGCAGGTGATCTCGATGCCCGTCATCGTGCCGTGGTAAAATGTAGCGAACGCAGCCATGCAATATCCCGTCCCCGGAAACGAGCCAAAAAATGAATTGAACTAAAGAAATGCAGCTATTTGCGCTTCAAAGCTCCGCACCAAGAATGCGGGCTCGCGCAAACCGCGGAGCACGGTTCTGTATTGAGACGCAAGAAAACGCATATCGTCAAGATTGCTTGCAAGCGCGCGCAAGAGTTCATGTGTGGAGCCGCACCACGTAAAGAAGCAGTCCCTTACGCTGGGCGCC